>JAFNGF010000356.1 GCA_017885385.1 Planctomycetota bacterium | reverse complement strand
CGGCCAAGATGGCCGTGCCACTCCCGTTTAGCCATTGTGCTGCGCAGCGTCCAAAAATAGGGATTGTATCTGAAGGGGTATGCAATGAGAAACGGTGTCTTGGTCGTGGCGTTGACCGCATGGGCTGTATGCTTGGCGGGTTGCGTGATTATCGCTGAGGATGAAGAGGTCATCTGTGTGGCCGATGACCCGGCAATCGTGGAGATAAATGCCATAAGTAAACTGTCTTTTGACGCTGATAGACAACGTGCGTACAAGAGAATCGCTGCCCGTGAGGGACTAAGTGAGGCCGCTCAGGTCCATCTGGTCAAGGAGGCATTGGACAACCTGTCGTTCGAGGCTGCAAAAGAGGATGTTCTTTTGACGCTAATAAGAAACCCGGGCTTCGCTTCCCCAGCCGAAAGCGCTATTTTGAAGCGGTTGGATAAGCTCTCTTTTGAGAATAGTAAGAACAAAATTCTTGAGGCCATAAATGAGCGGCAGGCGCAGGCGCCAGCGGCGGTGAAATAGAGTATGAAACAACTGAGAATCCTAATATTGGCCTTCTCAGCCGGCGCCGGATTGGGGATTTGTCAGGTCAAAGCAGACCAGGCAAAACTCCTCTACCCAGGCAAAGAATGGGATGTCGTTTCGCCCGATCAGGTTGGCCTGGATGCGCGAAAGCTCAAAGAGTTGAGCGATTATGCCGGCGGATTCGGCTGTGTCGTGCGGCGTGGGTATATGGTTTATGCCTGGGGCGATGCGAGTAAGCGAAAAGATGTCGCATCGGCAGCAAAGCCCGTTTACGCACACTTCTTGTTCAAAGCGGTAGACGACGGCAAAATCTCCAGTCTTGATGAGCAAGTCAATAAGTGGGAGCCGGGGCTGGATCAGATCAACAAAGAGCTTGGCTATAAAGACCGCAACATTACCTGGCGGCACCTTGCCAACCAGACCTCCTGCTATGGCCTTACCGAAGCGCCTGGGACTGCCTTTGCCTACAATGACTGGCAGATGTCACTTTTCTGGGACACGCTTTTTCTGAAGGTCTATGGCGTTAGCTACGAAACGGCTGACGCCCAGGTTTTGCATCCGGAGCTTACGAATCTTCTTGAGTGCCAGGATAATCCGACTTTTATGGCTTTTGGGACGGGCGGTCGGCCGGGTCGGCTGGCGATTTCGCCGCGGGACTTCGCACGGTTCGGACTATTATATTTGCGCAAGGGCAAATGGGGCGATAAGCGGCTGCTAAGTCCGGAGCACGTGACGCCGGCAGTGACAAGTTCCTTGTCCAATTCGATTCCGCGGACCGCCGGTCGAGCGGCGGAAATGATGCCGGCTCAGCGCTCGATAGGCTCGGAGAAGATCCCGGATAATCAGTGCGACCATCTTGGAAGCTATAGCTGGCTGTGGTGGGTGAATGGCATCGACCGTGAAGGAAAGCGGCATTGGCCTGACGCCCCCATAGATACGTATGGCTGTTTCGGGCACGGCGGAGTGCGGGCGATGGTTGTTGTTCCGAGCCTGGATTTGATAATTAGCTGGAACGATGCGAAGATCCAAACACGCCAGATGGAAAATGACGTTCTGAAGCTGCTGAAGGATTGTGTGCTGGTAGTCGAGCCTGGCGTGAAGTAAGGGGGCAGCGGACTCGTCTCGGCGTTCGTCACGGCGGAGCGTGCCGTACCCGGGAAGGGCCGAGCCGGAGCCGGACAAAGATGGAATCTTTGCTATGAAGAGGTGGAGGTTTTTATCTCCTGCATTGGCACTATTTTTCCTGTCGCCGGTGATTGGGGAGCTGCTCTGTGGCTCAGCGCCGCCGGCTGAGTTTTTCCAGCCGATCGGGTTTATTATGCTGGCGGTACTTTACGGCGGGGGTGCTGTTCTTGCCCGCGAGCTGACGCATCGCTGGGATAAGAGCTGGCCGACACTGCTTGTGCTCGGAGCGGCCTATGGCGTGGCGGAAGAAGGATTGATGTGTAAGAGCTTTTTTGATCCAGCGTGGATGGATTTGGGGCCTTTGGCAAGCTACGGCAGGTGGGTCGGCGTCAATTGGGTCTGGGCGGCCGAGCTTACTACATATCATGCGGTATTTAGCATCGCTATTCCGATCCTGTTAGTGGACCTGATGTTTCCGATGCAGCGCCAGCGGATGTGGGTCAGCCCAAGAAAGCTCTGCGGGCTATTTTTCCTGTGGCTTATAAACGGCATTTTAATATTTCTCTTTATTAGCCCTTATCGTCCGCCTGGACTTCATTATTTGCTGACGATGATGGCGGTCGCTGGGCTGTGCCTGCTGGCCTGGCGGTTGCCGCATCCGATGGTTGCGTGTACGGAGCGCAGCAAAAAACTTGCTCATCCAATCTGGTTTTTACTCGTGGGTTTTGTTGGTATTTTGGCGCTATTCTTTCTTGTCTGGGTGGTGCCTCGTACAGGGATTCATCCATTGTTGACAATGGGTTTAATGGTGTGTTTGGTCATCTTCGTTGGCTGGATTGTGTGGAGGCTTTCGGGTAACGGCACGTTGTCGCAAAAGCAGAAGCTGGCACTATCGTCGGGGGCTCTTGGCTTTTTTATTCTTTTAGCTCCGCTTCAGGAATTTGATAGAAACCGCACCGACAATACAAAAGGAATGACCTTTGTTGGCTTGGCAATATTAATATTTCTTGTGTGGATGGCCCGACGCCTGAAGCCGCCTATGGTCTTCTGTTTTTAGAGAAGAGCGTTTAGCCATTGGCGGTACGCTGACGGCCAAACATAGACTGATTACTTATGTCTGTAATTCTATCGACTTCTGGCAGGTGTCCGGAGATACCCGGATTTATAGGCGGAGCTTTTTGCAGATTAAATTTGAAATTCTGTAGAAAATATAAAGGATTAAGAACTATGAAATATTCAAAATCAGTCTCCGCTTTTGTCCTGTTGGCGCTGTGGGGTGCAATCGCGTTTTGCATATCGGGTTGTGTTGCACCTGAACCTGAACTGATACCAAGAGAGGTCCTCTTTGGCAATCCGGTTAAGATGGATCCTAAAATCTCTCCGGATGGGAAGATGCTGGCGTATCTTGCTTCGGTCAACAATGTACAAAACGTCTGGGTAAAAACCATTGCCAAAAAGGATGATAGAGTCGTTACTAAGGACGACAACCGTGGGATATGGTACTATTTTTGGGCGGAGGATAGCAGGCACATAATGTATTTGCAGGATGTAGACGGCGATGAGAACTGGCGGCTGTATGGTGTCGACCTCGGAACGCATGAAATCAAGGATTTGACCCCGTATGAAGATGTCCAGGTTCAAATTATTAATAGTGACAAGCATTTTCCCAATGAATTGCTGGTCGCAATGAACAAGGAGGACCCGAAAGTGCACGATGTGTATCATCTCGACCTTCTCACCGGAAAGCTCGAGCTGCTTGCCAAGAATCCAGGTAATATTACCTCCTGGCTGGCGGATGCAGATTTTAAGATCCGTGGGGCAATGGCTGCAACCGCTAGCGGGGGATTCGACCTGCTTGTGCGGGGAAACGAACAAGCAGACTGGCAGAAACTTCTTAGCTGGGAGGCGGAAGACGGCATGACCAGTCGGCCTGTCAGCTTTACCAAGGATGGAAATTCCTTGTACTTGATGGATTCTCGCAATGCCAATACAGGTCGTTTGGTTAAGATGGAAATAAAGACCGGAAAAATGGAAGTGATTTCAGAAGATCCGCAGTACGATGTCAGTGAGGTGATGGTTCATCCGGATTCATACCAAGCGCAGGCTGTTGCATTTGAGAAGGCCCGAACTGAATGGGTCGTCTTAGATGATTCCATTCGGGACGATTTCAAAGCAATTGCTAAATTAGATCATGGCGACTTTGCTATATCTGGTAGGGATAATGCGGATAAGACATGGGTGGTAAGCTTTACCAAGGATAACGGGCCCATATCGTATTTTGCTTACGACCGGGAAAAGAAAAAAGGGACTTTTCTGTTTAATCACATGCCTGAACTGAGCAGATACAAGCTGGCTCGTATGGAGCCGATTTCTTTCACGGCGCGGGATGGACTGACTATCCACGGTTACATTACTTTTCCGACATGGAGGGCGAGGAAGAATTTGCCGATGGTGCTCAGCGTTCACGGTGGTCCCTATTACAGGGATACATGGGGGTTAGATCCCACAACGCAGTTGTTTGCCAATCGTGGTTACGTATGCCTTCAGGTTAATTTCCGGGGTTCCACAGGCTTTGGCAAGGCACTTGTAAACGCCGGTGACAAAGAATGGGCAGGCAAGATGCACGATGATTTGGTCGATGCAGTCAACTGGGCCGTAAAAAAAGGTTATGCTGATGTCGAAAGAATTGCCATTGTCGGTGGATCGTACGGTGGATATGCCGCTTTGGTTGGAGCCACATTCACGCCCGATGTTTTCTGCTGTGCGGTGGATATCTTTGGACCGAGTAATCTTGTTACCCATCTTAGATCTATTCCGCCTTACTGGTCAGCATACCTGGCGGAAATTCAGAAACGTATAGGAAATCCCGATACTGAAGAGGAATTTTTGAAGTCTCGGTCGCCTCTATTCAAGGTAGACCAGATAAAAATTCCGATTTTGATTGCGCAAGGAGCCAACGACGCCCGGGTCAAACAAGAAGAATCAGAACAAATTGTAGAGGCTATGAAGAAAAAAGGACTCACGTACGAATATATGCTGTTTGAAGACGAAGGTCATGGATTCGCTAAGCCCGAAAACCGTCTGAAGTTTACTGCGGCAACGGAGAAGTTTCTGGCCAGACATCTGGGCGGGCGCTATGAAGAGGCAATTGAACCCTCGGAACAGTAAAGACTATTGTGCTGAATCGAAAGACCGGTAAGAAATTTCGTGTGTTGAATCATTCTATAGAATAATGAGGTGGCAGTCATGGACAAACTTTATGAACAGTCGGAGACGGGTTGCTGTCCGAGGTTTAATCCTGAGCCTTGGGACGAAAAAGAAATAACATTTCAGGACAGACTGTTTGTCAAAGACCATGTCAGGAGTTTCCTGCATATTCCGCTAGACTTCGGCAAAGTGATGGTCAGAAACATGGAGATGATTAAGCAAGCGGGTGCCCTTGCGCCGCAGCCACTTATGCTTTCGGATGAAAAATCCCTCTGGGGAGCTGATATTTATATCGCAGTCAGCAAAAGCGTGCCGGGGGCGGAAATGGCCAGAATATCGGGGACTTTTCTGACCAAAGTTTTTGAAGGCCCGTATAAAAATGCCGGTGCATGGGCGAAAGAAATGCGGGCCTACGTCAAATCAAAGGCCAGAGAACTTAAGAAGCTATACTTTTTCTATACGAGCTGCCCGAAGTGCGCTCAGTATTATGGCAAGAATTACACCGTTCTACTGGCAGAGCTTTGAACGTTGAAACAGAATTTAGAAGGTTATTCTGAATTCTTTGTATCTTGGGTCTGGAGGGATTTCCTCGACGAGGGTCTGCCTTATATAGCCGGCGAAAGAATCCTGTATCTGGCTGATACAACTATCGATATCGTCGGGCGTTCTTGGCTTTTTTATTCTTTTAGCTCCGCTTCAGGAATTTGGTAGAAACCGCATCGACAATACAAAAGGAATGACCTTTGTTGGCTTGGCAATATTAATATTTCTTGTGTGGATGGCCCGACGCCTTGAGCACCTTATTGATCCGTGTTTTTCGAGAGGGGCCAATTGAGCTTGGCCTATGGTGGCTTGCCCGGCGTTTAACCGTCGCCGTACCGGGGACGGCTAAAAACAGGGATATTAGGGACCACCCTACCCTCTCAGGGACAGCTCATCGCGGGTTATATAATCCTGACCTAACCAGCCTAACACCAGAGGCGGCAACCTGACAATTTCGAGATTCATCCCACCTTGATTGCTGAATTTTCTTGCAATGTAAGTTCATTTTGCTAAATTTGTATGCGGTTGTACGCCGTGAAAAACAGTGTTGAGGGCAGGTAGCTCAGTCGGTAGAGCANNGGACTGAAAATCCGTGTGTCGGCGGTTCAACTCCGCCCCTGCCCATTCTTAAGCTTTTGTTCCGTAGCAACTTACAGCTCCCTCCTTTTCAGGTGTGTCCTTGCGAATGCCTCTTGCACCAATTTTTGACACAGCCCTCGAGCACTTGCCTTTCTGGCACGGTCCTTAAGATCGTCAGCCGCGGCCAGGTACGATTGCCGCGTTGTCTTGAAATCTGCGTGCCCCGCAAGCTTCATTACCTCAAACTCCTTCAAGCCTTGGGCAAACCAGTTGCGAATGGCAGTTTTGCGGAGATCGTGGAATGTGCCCTTCTTTGCAGCGGCTCTTTCCAGAATCAGCCCAAACTGTCGGCGGAAGTTGTTCACGTCGCTTTCCCAGGCGGACACCTGGACTCCCGATAGAATCGGGATCAGTGAGGCAATAAAGACTTAGAAAGTCGGTTCAGCTAAAGCACAAGCGCTTCTGCTGATTGTTGGAAGTTTCTCTCTTTTCCTCGTATTTCTCTAATGTCTTCTGAGCATCCTGCACTTTGATGTTTTGTTGAGAAAATATACAAGAATGAGACAAAGAAGAAGAAAATAACAAAATAGCTGAGGAAAGCAGCCAAGAAAGAGGCAAAGAAAAAGAAATATAAAACTAAAAATCTAAGAATTACTGCAAAGCCGTCAGCGTTTGACTATTAGTGGTCCAACTCCTGCCAAGCCGATAGAGTGACACTGCGATAATAACGTCACTCGACCATTAAGAAAAGGTCCAGCAGTCGTTCCTTGCGTTGTTTTCACTGCTGAACGCCTGAGTACTGCCAGATAAACTGGTAACGCAAGAAGAGAATCCAAGGAGCGCTCTGCGGTTTGCTTTTCTGGCTGTGGGTTTCTTTGCTTCGAGAGGGTTAGGTAGAATCATAATCAGAAACATACTTCTTTGTCTTAGCTTTTCTGATATTCCTGGAAGCCCAGCTTTTTCAGGTTCGTTGCCAGTTGCCAAAGAACTTCACTCTTTTCTCGGATTTTGCTGTCGGAGACCTGTTTGTCTTCCGGCCTTCTGATAACAATACCTTGGGCCTCCACCACTCCACCCGGGCCCACAAAGACCCCTGGCATTATTCTAATCTGGCCGGACTTGCCCTCTGAGGGACCTGTGAATACTAGTGCGTAACCAAAGCACTTTCGCCACCAATTGTTAGGATCTCCTGCTTCATTACATCTGTTCCGCACCGGTTCCAAAACTGCTTCACAGAGAGATTCTGGATACCCTTTTTCCTTGAAGACCTTCCTGATATACGCTTGTGTCTGCATGGTCGGCCTGACCCTCAGTCTTTCCCAATTCCTTGGTCGTCCCCTTTCTGTCTCGACTAATATATCGTCCATATCTTTACATTTAATTGTGGTTAACGCCTCCGTCAAATCTCTTGTCAGATGGTCAAGTTGCACAGCAAGAGGTTTCAAGACGTGACTGAAGAATTTTGGGGTTCTCAGAATCTCTGGAACGGACGTATTAAACGGTGCATATATTCCACAGCCATTGATTAACCAGTTACGATTTGAGAAAAGCTTATTAAATAGAGTGTCTTGGGGGAACGCTTCCTTCAGTTTGTTCTTTATGAGCAGTCCAAATGGTTCGGCATAATTGTTATCACCCAAGAGTCTTTTTTCACACGGTAGGAGTGATGTGCTATCAATCCACTCACCGTACTTTAGCTTCTCCCTTGGAGTGTTATGAAATGGTGGCCACCCCCACAGGTGGGGATGCCACTTGGTTGGAATGCTCTGGAACCCGTTTTTTTCCTCCTCTTGTCCCCAGGCTCTTGGAGACCAATTATAGCCGACATGCACAGTGGCATTTACTTCTCTTTCAGCGATCAAATCAAGGATTGTAGCCCAAAGCTCCATCAAACAACCACCTTCCCCTTCAGGAATCTTTTCCGGCCCAGGGAGATAGCGATTCGGACTTGTTTCGATTAGCATTACATGGACGTCCAAGCTATATGGGCTATATACAGAAACAACTGACCACGGTTTTCCACATATTTCTAAAGTGATTATCGTGCTTTTCTTGATTTCTTTCAGCAAGCTCTTAATGTCTAAAGTGTCATCGGGACGAATCCTCTTTGTTTCTCGTGGTCTCTCCTCGCCCGGCTGTAAATAGGGAAACAGCGGAATCGTTAACATTTTGACCTTCTTAGGAGGCATCCGAATCTTCCTCATACTCATATGAAACTGATCACATTTTCAGTATGATACAATGAAAGGAACATTAACATGTAATCGCGAAGATGGCGGGTCAATAAAAAGTTGTTTCGTATATGCTCTTGACCGTTCTCGCCTAACTTTTTGGCATATTCGGGTGCATTAAGAAGTTGCTTTATGGCAAAGGCAGCACCTTGAATCGTATGACACAGCAATCCTGAATACTTGTGAGTTATTTGCAACGGTATGCCGCCCACTGCAGAGGCAACTACCGGTTTTGCCTTCCACAAAGCTTCGGTAACAGTCAAGCCAAATCCTTCTTTAATTGATTTCTGAATAATAACGGTTGAACCTCTTTGCAGGGCATTCACTTCTAAGTCGTTTTGAGGCATCAACAAGATGTGTATGTCACGGTCGTGCTGTGCTTCTTCCCTAACTTCCCCAAGAACCTCAATAGCTTCGGGATCGTCAGCCGCAGTGCCCCCAGCTAAAACAAGTTGGCAATCTATATGTCTTTTTACCTCCCGAAAAACTTCGATAACCCCCATCGGGTCCTTGAGGCGGTCGAAACGGGATATCTGAGTAATTATGGGTTTATCGCCAGCGATACCATATTTTTCTAAAACGGATTCAATGATTTCCTGAGGCAGGTCCTTGTTTTTATCACTTAACGGATCAATTGAAGGGGGAATAAGGAACTGCCTAATCGGCAAATTCTGTGAAAAGCTGGGAGCGGAGAATACAGCCGCATCGTACTTGTCGACGAAACTTCGCAAGTACTCCCAGACAGTTTGATTAGGATTGGATATATCGATATGGCAACGCCAAATCCACTTGTTAGCAGATTTCTTGTTTATTAAAGCTATTGGCTGAGGATCATGCACAAAAACGATATCGCCATAGGTGTCGAGCTGCTCAATACTTCTTCGGCTGGTCTCCATGAAGATATCAAAATCGCGCTGGGTTATTTCTTCATGCTTTCCATGCAAGGCATTATGAAATTTTTTGGTTACCCAGAAGAATTGTTCACCACCTTTCATAACGTCCCACCTTGAATCAACACCTAATTCCGTTAGAAGGGGGACCATTCTATTTAATATCTCTGCAACTCCGCCGCCTACAGCGGTGGAATTTATGTGTTGGACGATTTTCCCTTTCAGCTTATCGGCAACGAGCATCAAGTCATCTATGATGGGCTGGCCGACAACGGGAACGTAATCGAGTAATCTGGCCATCTTAGGTACGTATACTCTTTTCTATCAATCTAATAAGTCTTTCTCTTAAATCTTCCATTGTATAAGTATAAGGGTCGAGCCGTGAAATCTTAGCGGCCAATTCTTCATTGCCCATAGCTGTTCTTATCCATATTGAAAAGTCATTATCTCCTTTCTCGAGCCTTAAGCGTGCCTCAAACATATGAAAATAGATTGAGTCGATTGTTATTTTTTTTAAGATATCCGCTAATTCTATCAAGTCATGTGCAACGTGGTTTGTGGGGAAAATAAAACTTATCGATTTTATGAAATGGAACTCAGCGCCTGCGTGCGCAAATTTCAGCTTTGTTAGAGGCCTAATTTTTAGATGCTCTTCGATAGTATCAATGATCGTTTCCCGCAAGCTGCGTATAGTCGAAAAGTGAACGGTATCAATGCTGGCAAGCTTTTCTCCAAGTTCGGTTTCGCCTAATATGTTAGAAACCCAGTATGCAAAATCATTAGGGGGTTCGGGCGACAGATATTGATGCTGCTGGAGGAAACGGTGGGTGTGCTGATATATACAGGAACCAGAAACTGTTTTTATTAATTCCAGCAACTCAGTTATATTTGATGCCCTTGAGCCGGTCAACTCTGATAAATGCAAGCTCGTGTGTAGTCGAAACGGCTCTCTTTCCTCTGTTATTTCTACCATTGCCCCAATCCCAGCAGATAAGTGAAAATATATCTGTTTTTCTGCATTGTAGGCTACTGCAACTTTTTCACTTTTTCTTCGAAGTATTTTCTTACTGATAGTGGTGAATATGATTGCACATTACTCTGATAAAATCAAGAAGCGAATTTCTGTCAATCTGCTGGTTCTTCACTTTCCTGATTTTCTTCCTACGGGGCTTGGTGAGGTGATGGGCAGAGGAAGGGTTCACCTGCCGCTGCTATGTAGGGGGTCAAATGTTTTTTCTCTAATTTTGTACTGGCACAGCGAGAAGAGAAACTTGCTGCTGAAGACCAGGGTTTTTGGGCAGACCATATGCTTCAGTCAAATGTNNCCAGACATATCGGTAATGCAATAAAAGACATTAAGACAAGCAGGTTAATGCCAAGCAGAGAGCGCTTCTACTGTCTGTTGGATTGCTTCCTTTCTTTGTGGTTTGTCGATGCTTGTGGCCCGCCGCTTACGGCCGACCGAAAAGCCAGAGAATAGGCCGTCACAAGGAAATCTTTCTTGACGGAAACCTGGCTAATTTGGTATAAATAGGGTTGTTCGGATCGGCGATTTTCTATTCTCCGCAGTGCTATGAAGGATGAATTAATTCTCGAGTTACGAGATTATTAGGAGGGAGTTACGGATTGTTTGAGGTACAGAGGTCTGGGGTGAGCTTTGTGCCGGGCGGTAAATGTTTGCGCATTCCACTTAACGGCTCATATTGGAGGCTTTGAAGGAAGGAGGTAACAAGAATTCAGAATTTTAAATTTAGAATGAAGAATTCTTAATTCTCAACTCTTCATTCTCAATTTCGCTTTGGTGTGCGGCCAAAGCACAGCCATTCTTACTACTTTTGAAGGAGGACTATTATGTGTAAAAGACTGATTTGTTCAGTTTCACTTGTTTTGGTGCTGGTATTCAACGGGTTATCCTTAGGTGAAATGATTGGCTATTGGACCTTTGATGACCCAACCAATCTTGGCGCCGGTAGCAGTGGCAAGGGTAACAACGGCACAGTCGAAGGTGATGCCCAATTCTCCAGTGACGCTATGATTGGCACTGGAGCCCTGATGTTGGATGGGACTGACGATTACATCAGGGTCGGATTGGGCAGCGGTAATATGCTGGCCGGCTGGACAAGCGACCTGACCATAGCCGCCTGGATGAAACCGGACAACACGTCAAGACAATACAACTGTTTCTTCGGTCATACAACGGAAAACAATGGTGTCAAGTTTGAGCTGGTGGGCGGTAATTTTCTATTTACTACCTTGGGGGTACAAGATTATAACCTGACTGTATCTCCGGCCTTTCAAAGCGGCGAGTGGGCCCATGTCGCACTAACATTCAGCAAACAGTATTTGGCGACGTTTTATGCCAACGGCAAGAAGGTGGGAGAGGTCTCAGGCAGCGCGCCTGCAACAACAGCTACCGGCAATTACAATATTGGCTATGGCGGATATTGGGCGGCAGAACAATTCCAGGGCTTGCTTGACGAAGTCCGCATTTACAACCACACTCTCTCTGAAGCTGAAATACGGCAACTGGCGTTCCGGCCAAAGGCCTATAAGCCCAGCCCAGCCGATGGCGCCGAAGGAGTGACCGCACCACTACTGGGATGGACAGCGGGTACGACCGCGGCTTTTCACGATGTGTATTTCGGCACCAATCCGACGCCCGGTCCCGCTGAGTACAAAGGCCGACAGGGGTACCTCGTCTATTGGTTTGGCGTTCTTACGCCGGGAACCACTTACTACTGGCGTGTCGATGAGATCGAGGCTGACGGTACTACTATACACACGGGCAATGTGTGGAGCTTCACCGCTGCGCCATCGACTGCCTGGAATCCTACGCCGCCTCATGGTGCCAGATACGTGAGCACCGATGCAGACCTTAGCTGGTCAGCGGGTATGAACGCGGTCAAGCATGATGTATATTTCGGAACTAATCAAGCTGATGTGGCCAACGGTACTGGCGGCACATTCAAGATCAACCAGACAACGGTAACCTTTGATCCAGGAACTCTTGCAGAGGGTACGACGTACTACTGGAGAATCGATGGGATCGAGCAAGGCGGTGCTATGCATCCGGGCAACGTCTGGAGCTTTACGACAATGCCGATCATACCCATCACCGATCCTAATCTTGTCGGCTGGTGGAAGTTTGACGAGGGCGAAGGCACCACTGCTATTGACTGGTCCGGCTATGGCAACCACGGTACGTTCGCGGGCAATCCGCAGTGGGTGCCTGGATATGACGGCGGTGCGCTGAAGTTCGACGGTACAGATGATTACGTTGATCTGGGTACCCCAAGCGAACTGTACCTGCCTGAAAATTATACTTACGTTGCCTGGTTTAAGGTCGGCAAGGACATAAACGGCGATAGCGGTGCTCAATACATATTGTGTATAGGTTCAAGAAGCGACCTTGTTTTCGGGGTAGAAGATGGGGTTGGTACAAATGGAGACCTGTCATTACACTACTACGACACCGCTCCCGGCTTTCACGCCGTAAGTGTGGGCCAAACCGTTTGGTCTTCCGATGATTGGCACATGGTTGCTGCTACGAAAGACTCAGCGGTCGGTCACAAAATATATCTGGACGGAGAGTTAAAGAACTCAGATACGAACAGAAATAACGATAACTATGCGACTACCAGGATGATTTCAATAGGCGCCAGAGCGTGGACATCTCCTAAAGTCTGGTTTTTCAACGGCACCATCGATGAAGTCCGCATCTACGGCAAGGCTCTAACGCAAGACCAGATCAAGCAGGTTATGAGAGGGGACCCGCTACTGGCCTGGGACCCGAGTCCAGTCAACAGGTCTACACCTGACATTGATAGGGCGATTCCCCTTAGCTGGAAGCCGGGTGACAGAGCCGCTCAGCATGATGTCTACTTGGGGACCGATGAGACTGCTGTCACAGACGCTGATGCATCTGATACGACAGGCATCTATCGAGGCCGACAAGTTGCTGCCAGCTATACTCCACCCGATGCTCTCCAGTGGGGACAGACTTACTACTGGCGAATTGGTGAGTACAACACCGACGGGACTATCAGCACAGGCAGAGTCTGGAGCTTTACGGTAGCCGACTATCTCATTGTAGATGATTTTGAGAGCTACACAGACGATGTCGGCAATAGAATCTTCCAGACCTGGAAGGACGGATGGGGATACAACGAACCGGCACCCGGCTATCCTGGTAACGGCACCGGCTCAACTGTGGGTTACGCTCAGGCTCCCTTTGCGGAGCAAAGTATCGTTCATGGCGGCGGCCAGTCGATGCCGTTAGGTTACGACAACAGCGGAACTGGCGGCAAAGCCAGGTACTCAGAGACCCAGCGGGAGTGGGCCTCGCTATTGGATTGGACAAAATATACTTTGAAAGTTTTGACGCTGTATTTCTATGGTGCTCCGGCCAATGCTCCTGAACAGCTCTATGTGGCACTGGAAGATAATGCCGGGCACGTTAAAGTCGTGAACCATCCTGATCCTGAGGCAGTCCAGGGAGGCGCCTGGCAGGAGTGGAACATCGAGCTGACGCAATTCAGCGGTGCAGGTGTTAACCTACAGGCTATCAAGAAAATGTATATTGGCCTGGGCAACCGGACCAGTCCCACGGCCGGCGGCACGGGCACGATATACATTGATGACATCCGGGCGTATCCCAGCAGGTGTGTTCTTTCGATGGGTAAGCCTGCTGCCGACTTGAGCGGCAACTGCATTGTTGACGAAGCTGATGTGGAGATTCTAGCCAATCTGTGGCTGGATAGTGGTTTCCAGGTTACGCCAGTTGATCCTGGCACTACCGGTTTGGTAGCGCAGTATCCGTTCAACGGCAACACCAACGATGCTGTTGGTGGCCACAATGGCACCATCACCGGTTTGCCGGTCTATACGACAGGTAAGGTAGGCCAGGCGATTCAACTGAATGGTATAGATGATATGGTCACCGTGGGTGCTGTGGGTATAAGCGGCGCTGCTGCGAGAACCATCGCCGGCTGGGCCAAGCCTAATGCCACGACGGCCATACCGGGCTGGACTAACATTTTCGGCTTCGTTGGGCCTGACGTTGGAACTCTGACCAGCATGAGCTTTGATATGGAGCGTAGAGGCGGCCAGGACTATCTTTGCATCCACGTTTACGGCTGGGAGCGCAATATCGTTCCGCTGGAGCTGGAATGGCACCACCTGGCGGCCACGTATGATGGCACCACGATCAGATGGTACGGTGACGGTCGGCTTGTCGGCAGCGAAGCTCGTGTGCTGGACACGCGGGACCAGGTTCAGATGGGTAAACGCGCAGACAACCAGAATTACTTCCCTGGTCGCATTGATGAGGTTCGCATCTACAGCCGGGCGTTGTCTGATGCTCAGATTGCGTGGCTTGCCGGCTATACTTCGCCGGTTTCGATAGCGGCTGATTTGCAGCAGGACAACGTGATTGACTTCAAGGACTTTGCTGTGTTAGCTGATTCTTGGCTTGAGGAGATTTTGTGGCCGTAATCGCAGCGTATTGCAAAGCCAAGTAGGCAGCTAAGTTTTGCACCATTTCGGGGCCTATGCTGATTGATTCGGTATAGGCCCATTTTTTTTCGTAAGTACCAGGGTTATTCGGCCTTGTTCCCCGCGAAGGTTAGCCCAAGTTCCGCAGTTGGGGGGCAAAATCGCTGATTTCAGCGAAAAAACAAAGAAAGTCTTCACTACATCCGCCCTGATGTTTTCCGCAGCACATAGGCCAAAAAGCAAACCAGGATAATGGCCTCCACACGATCTTGACGCTGATGCCAGATGGGGCGAATCTGCAAGTCACTCTTGTGAATACGAAACGCAGCCTGCGCATCTGTCAGTTGCATGTGACCCTTCCACGAATCCTCTCCGCTCCAGCCGGTAATATCGGTGCATAATACGGTAAGCGCTCGGCGAAGTGCAGTTATGAGTGCGCAATTTGCCATTTTTTCACTCACACCCCATTGGGTTTATCAGCCGTTCGTGACCTCACTTTCCCTGCCGAACATCTGGCATTCGCCCAGACATATCGGTAATGCAATAAACAATCTTAGAAGTAAGGGTAAAGGCGAGCGGAAGCAAGGCAACAGCAAGCATAAGCAGGGGCTACTTATTTCTGGGCGTGTCTTTCTCTTTCGCCTTTTCTTTGTATTGCCTTAATGCTTTCTGGATGATGGCGGTGCAGCTATCTCTTTGGTGTATGGGCGTTACGTCAGGTTCACCAGAGGCGTTGAAATCGAATGGAGTATTCTGGTATCATAAGGCGTGTAGCGTGCAGGATTACCGTCTATGACTGGCAAATGGGAAAAATCAGACAAAAATTGTGGCAGGACTTAAGAAACTCTCTATCCGTGACCTGACCGGCCTTCCGGGGCTACCTACGGCCTACACGGGTTTTCTAAAAACAAGCCGCTCAAACTTTATCTGGTGAAATCTCACAGGCGGTGTTCTTAAACAAAAACTTTGAATGTGTTACAATGCGAAGGAGATTCTGATATCAAAGCAGAATTAGAAGACTTGTTTACATGGCCGAGCGTTTGATGCGGGAAATCTCCGATAATGGTTGACCAGCAGGTGATCGTCCTATGACACTCGAAACCAGAAACATATTGATTGGCTGTTTTTTGGCAGTCGTGGTTTTATCGCCCTCTATCTGTGCTGCTGAGTCGGCACAGCCGGCGAAAGAAACGAAACAGCAGCGGGATGCCCGGGTAGCTTGGTGGCGCGAGGCGCGTTTTGGAATGTTCATCCACTGGGGCCCGGTGAGCCTCAAGGGCACGGAAATTAGCTGGTCGCGCGCAAATTCGAATCCTGCGTGTCCCAACCAAGGGTCTATTCCTGTCGAAGTTTATGATAACCTTTATAGGGAGTTCAACCCGGTTGAATTCGACGCCAAAGAATGGGTTGCCATCGCACAAGCATCAGGCATGAGATATGTAGTTTTGACGGCGAAGCACTGTGATGGGTTCTGTCTCTGGCATTCAAAGGTGGCCGATTACAACATTTCCAAGACTCCCTTCGTGCGGGATGTGTGCGCGGAGTTAGCTAAAGCGGCGCAACCGGCGGGAATCAGGGTCGGATGGTATTACTCACCGATGGATTGGCGTGATCCGGATTGTCGGGCAGAGCGCAATGCCAAGTATGTAGTGTCGATGCAGGGGCAATTGCGTGAGTTACTGAGCAACTACGGGCGAATCGATCTGCTCTGGTTTGATACTGATGGCAGGCCGGCACCGTGGGACCAGGAGAAAACCTACAGTCTGGTCAAGCAGCTTCAGCCGCACATCGTAATCAACAACCGCTTGGACATGGGCAGCATTGAGGATTACAATGCTCAGCGAATCGGGCCTAATGCTGACTACTATACGCCGGAGCAGCGAATCGGGGAATTTGATGACCAGCGGCCGTGGGAAACGTGCATGACATTGGGAACGCAGTGGTCGTGGAAGCCCAACGACGACATAAAGCCCCTCAAAGAATGTCTACATACCCTTATTAGATGCGCCGGAGGAGACGGCAATCTTCTGTTGAACGTCGGCCCGATGCCCAACGGCAAGATTGAGCCGCGCCAAGTTGAGGTGCTTAAGGGGATTGGTAAATGGCTGGGCCAGTCTTGTGGTGAGCTTGCCGAATCCATCGGCGAGAGCATCTATGGCACTCGTGGCGGCCCGTTCAAGCCCGGCAGANNCTGGTCAGTACCCGCAAGGGAAATGTTGTCTATGTGCATGCGCTGAAATGGAACGGCGACACAATCACGCTGCCGGCATTGCCACGAAAGATTGTCCAGAGCTGTGTTCTGACCGGTGGTGTCGTGCAGGTGGTGCAAACCGAGATGGCCTTCTATTTGACCGTAGCCAAGCACGATCAGCAGGAGATCGACACCATCATTAAGCTGACGCTTGATGGCCCGGCAGACTTGTGGTGAGCTTGCCGAATCCATCAGATTCCGTCTGTAATAATAGAAGAGTGATCCGATGGAGTCGAAGTGTTCATGCCAGTAAGAATAGCCAAGTCTAAGGATTTCTGCTATGACAAGCTTTCGAGCAGCTTCTTTGGAGATAGGAAGGGGAATCATCATGAAGGTTTGTGTACTTGTGGGGCCGGTTCTGGCAGTGGTGCTTGGCGGGTGTTCGTGGGTATTAACGCAGCAGGTGGCCCGAGAAGAACCTGCTAACCTTGTGGTGAGCTTGCCGAATCCAAAGGTACTACTGGTCCGGCAGACGGAAGATTTCGTAATAAGCGGCAGGGGCGATGCATCCGCGTGGATGAAGGCCAATTGGGAGCGACTTCACCTGCGCAACGCTGATGGTCATCAATATGAGACTCGCATCAAGATGCTTTACTCAAAGAGCGGACTGTACGTACTGATGGAGGCCGAGGATCGCACGATTACCGCTGCGATGAACGAGGACTTTCTCGATCTGTGGAATGAAGATGTGTTTGAGTTTTTCTTTTGGCCAGACGAGCAGTACCCGGTCTATTTCGAATACGAGATTTCGCCGCTTGGCTTTGAGCTGCCGATCCTCATCCCCAATTTCGGCGGTGAATTTCTCGGCTGGCGGCCGTGGCACTACGAAGGGATGCGGAAAACACAGAAGGCCACCGCAGTTGTGGGCGGCTCTAAGCAATCAGGTGCCCACGTTACGGGTTGGAAGGCTGAGGTGTTTGTTCCCTACGATTTGCTCAAACCCCTTCAAAACGTGCCGCCAAAACATCAAGCTCGATGGCGGGCCAATTTCTATCGGGTTGACTACGATGAAGGCAAGACCACGAGTTGGAATTGGGCCCGAGTCGGAACGAGCTTTCACGAGTTTGAGAAGTTCGGCACCCTCATTTTCGAGTAGAGCTGGGATTGCGGCAGACAATTCATTGAGGATTTCCAATTGCCAATTGAAGATCGAAAATCGAAAATACAATGGCCTTCGTTTACGAGCAACGCCTCCACGTAGCCATGGTTAGCCCCGCAATGTATTGCGGGGTCTTGCCGCCCTTGACGAGCGACGGAGCGTTGAAGCCCGTGGCTCGCTGTTCGCAGCTCGCTGCGCTGGCCGCGGGGCAGCCCCGAGAAATCGGGGTTGGCGATTGACAATCGCAGGCCGATTCGAAGGTGTGGTGCATGTACGAGCTGATCGGTGGTGAGAGGCGCGGCGCCATCAGCCTGCTTTGCGCCCGTCCGTACCCGCTCAGCCGCTTTCAATTGGCACTCCGGCCGATGCAAAAGAGGTGCTTGAAGCCTCGCAGAAAGACCTGGCCGTTGCTGATCGCTGGTGAGGCATAGCATTGCTCGCCCAGCTCGTATTTCGCGATGCGCTCGAAGTTTGGGCCCGGTTTGATGACGTTCACTTCGCCGTTGTCATTTATGAAGAAGACCAGCCCGCCCATCAGGACTGGGGAGGCGTGATGCCGCCCGAGCTTTTCCTGCCAGAGTACCTTGCCGGTGGCGGCTTCGTAGCAGAACGCCACGCCGGCGTTGTTGACGCTGAGCAGAAAATCACCCGCTACGATCAATGAGGGGACGTAAGGCGCTCCCTTGCTGTCGCGCCAGACGACGTGGGTCCCAGTGACGTCGCCGTTGCCGTCAGGCCGGATCGCAAGCAGGATTTGCTTGGGCCAGCTGCTGCTGACGAAAACCAGTCCGGCGTTCTCGCTGTAAACCGGCGTGGCGACGAATTCCTGCGAGGGCCCGTCCACCGTCCAGAGCTGCTTGCCGGTTTCAGGATCGAAACTGGCTACGCAACGGTCGCCGCACTGAATCAATTGAGTGCGGCCGGCCATCTCACGGATCAGCGGGGCGCTGTAGCTGATCCCCTGATGGCTGCGGTTGACGCGCCAGCGTGTTTTTCCATCATGGCGGCTCAGGGCGACCAGAAAGGAATCCCCTTTGCTGTCGCCATCGAGGATGACCTTGTCTTTGAACAGTACCGGCTCGTTGCTGAACCCCCACTCGCCGGTATGTGTCCCCGGCCGGACCAGCCAGAGCTGTTTCCCGCTGGCCAGGTCGTGCGCGGCCACGACGATATCGTCACCGACGCGGAAGGCGACGAAGACCTGCTCACCGTCGGTGGCCGGCGTGCCGGAGGCGTGACTGTTTTCTTTGTTGATTTTCTCCAGCGGACCCTGCACGACGGTCTGCTGCCAGAGGATCTTTCCATTGGCACGGTCGAGGCAAAGGAGCACTCGCTCCTGTGTGGCGGGCAGGGCGGTGGCGGTGCACACGCGGTCGCCCCAAACGATTGGTGAGGCGTGTCCCTGGCCGGGGATCTCGGCTTTCCAGATCGCGCCGGCTGGATCCCAGTTGGTGGGGACCTCCTGCTCGATGCAGGTGCCGTCGCCTCGCGGGCCGCGCCAGCCGGGCCAGAATTCAGCTTTAGACGTGGTTGCAGATGGATTCGGCAAGCTCACCACAAGGGCAGACCTCGCCGTAGCTACGTCTGCTTGCGAAGGCGAATTGGCGAGCAGGATGGCAAAGGCAAGAATTCGTTTCATGACATCCAGGATTTCCTTTGGGGCGAATGCGCCACAGATCGCAAACACCGTCGAAGTAAGGACAGAGTGTTCAATATGCTCAATCCCATATGGTACACAAATTCATCCCCTGCTTTGGCTTCCCGCCAGGCGGGTTCCCTCGCAGGGGCAACCCCCGCTTTCGCGGGGGTGACGTCATTCCTGCGAAAGCAGGAATTGCCCCCGCACAGGCGGGGGTCGAGATCATACCATCTCCGAAGCTTGTGCTCAAGTCTTTGGAGACTCAAACTTCGGGATTTTTCTGCGGACTTTCTGGGGAGAGATTCGATTCAAGACGGACCCCCAGCTAATGACGATGTAAGGGGTAGTCAGCTAATTTTATAAACCCTTATGTTGCAAGGAGGTGCGCTATGTTGAAACGTACAGCGTTAATGGAGTCAATATCGTCTAACCTGCACAGTTTTCTCAAAAAGACAGGCAAAAATCTGTCACTGGCCGACAGAAAATTCCTTCGAGATGGTCTAATCGGCTTGATAAGAGCTGGTCAGCCCATTGTCTGGTCCCCCTTGAGCGCCGCCAAGGCCACCTTCGCCTTGAACGACCCGTTGAACTTCCTGCGATTGTTCTCCATGATTCGTCTCCTGAATGCCCCTTCACTTCAGGCAACAAATCCAC
>JAFNGF010000355.1 GCA_017885385.1 Planctomycetota bacterium | reverse complement strand
CAGGCGCAGAACGTAATAAATCAAATTGGGCGATTCGAGGACTACATTACTGCCTGGCAGGTTTCCGGTCCATACACCAAAGAAGGAGCGGACGGCTCTATGCTTTTCGATGTCGATCGCCCAATTTGATTTATTACGTTCTGCGCCTGCTCCCGCAGCGAATCGCTCTTGGAAGTTTGCATAATCTTGGCGAGCACTTCTTTTGTCTTTTCTGGATAGCTGCCGTAGATACCTGCAGCGATTTTGACGACGGCAACTTCCGCTTCCTGCTGCAGGCTACTATCCTGCAAACAAGTCGCAGCCATCTCCAGAGCGGCAAGTGACTTTGTATTCGCCAGGCCTGAAAGGACTTTTCTTTTCTCGGGCACATCCGGTGCTAATTTCATTGCCTGCTGATACAGCTCAATCATTTCTTCCGCCGGCCGGCCGGTTTCAAGCCCAAGCAGACGGACAAAACCTCTCAGCGCAAGAATCCGGTGAACCTGGTTGTCAGAAGTCTTTGCCACTTTTAGCAAATCGTCCACGGGGGCGGGGTTCGGCCAATCGGATAGCGCACGGATCGCGGCGTCCTGAATTTTCGCATCGTCATCGGCAAGAGCTTTACGAAGCTCCGGCAGGGCACTATTGTCGCCGATTCTGCCCAGCACACTCAACAGCGAGCACCGAGCTTCGACATCCACAACCTGCGCAAGTGCAGCCAAGACCGCTTCCGCCTGGCGATCTTTTTGTTCGATTTTGTGGGCAACAGCCGCTACGGTCTTCTCGGCCTCTCCGCGCACAGATTGGCTCTTTGTCTTTATCAGAAGCTCGACCAGAGCGGGCAAGAACTTTGCGTCAGCAACCATCTTTAAGACCTTGAACGATTCTCGTTGAACCTTGTCCCGAAGCGGAGTCGAGGGATCAGCATCTTTCGCGGTCTCCAACAAAACTGGTATGCCGGGCACTATGTTACGCTCACCGACACTTTGAATTAGCTCAATTTTCACATCGGGCTGGGCAGAGGGGATTGCCGCCAGAATTGCCTGGTCGACCTGTTGGCCGCGCAGCCGATACAGGCTTTCACGGGCAGCCTTTTGCTCTTCCCCGCTGGTTTGTGCCGCTCTGCCCGATAGCAGCGACACGCTTGAAGCGTCTCCTAACTGGCCTACTGCCTTTAGCGCCGCTATCCGCACCGACTCGTCGGCGGAGTCAGAAGCTTTGATTACAGCCGGTAAAGCAGCCGCATCTGCACGATCTGCAAACGCCGAGAGCAGCTGTACCTGTCCTGCGGGTGGAAGATTCGGAAGGTGCTTAGCCAGAGCTTCCGTTATTTCTCGCCCCGGTATGTCCCTTACCAGAGCTATAGCCCCGGCTTGCATGGCCGGGTCGTTGCTCTTGAGGGCATCGATGACAATATCAATCGCCTCTTGCTGCCCGAACGCAACAGCACACAACAACAGCACCAGTACAACACAGAGGTTTCTCAACCAGTGATTCATAGCCTGGCCTCCGGTTAACCCCCCGACCGCGTTTCGCGCGTCAGGGGGTTTTTGGGCACTTTTAGAAGGACTCCGTGACCGAACGGCGCGGTCGCGGGGTTAACCCGGCTGTTTCTTTTCGCCGCCGGCTGTCGCGCCAACCATGCCTCGCAGCGCCGCCGTCCGAATGGCCGCAGGCATATCCGGCTCATACAGCTCTTTGTAGATGACGTTGGCTTCTTTCTTCTTACCCTCGGCGGCGAGCTTGTCGGCACACTTTAGATAGGCATCCAAAGCAACCATTCGCAGCCTCCCGGACGCGGCGCCCTTTGCCTTAGCCAGCGCCTCGGTGGCCTCGGCGCCGCCGATCTTGCCCAGAGCGGCAACCGCGGCACAGGCAACCATCTCGTCCGAGTCACCGATCAGCTTGGATAGAGCGGCAGCGGCCTTGGCGTCCCGCCGTTCGCCCAGCGAGTTGATTATGCCGACCTTTACTTTGGCGCCGGTTTTTGCCATAGCCTCCCGCAAAGCAGCGTCAACGGCGGCGCCCGGTATCCGCTCCAGCGAGTACCTGGCCATATCGGAGAGTTTCTCGTCGGTCAACATCTTAGCCAAAGCAGGAACAGACTGCTCGGTCCCGATAATGCTCAATTCCCGGCAGACGAACTGTTTGCCGGCGTAGGTCGCATCGGAGGCCAGCACGGCTATGAGGCTCTTTTCAATTTCCTTCAATTTCTCAGGCGAGCCGTAAGCCTCGCGAATCTTGTCGCTTACCTCGGTCAGCGGCAGGCGGCTCTGACCCCAATCATAAGTCTTGACTTTCGCAAGTAGTTCATCCATTTCTGACCCCTTTCCAGAAATAACAGTAGATGTGCCCTGCCCCGAAGCGGGGGCCTTTGGTTTCGTATCAACTTTATAATCGCCCAAGGCGAATTGAATGCCGTCCAAATAATGCTGCAATATCGCAGGGTCCCAGGTAAGGTCGTTGTTGTGACCCAGCGCGCTATAGAACACCCGTCCTTTTTCAAAGGTCTTGACCCAGGTAATGCCCGTATCTGCATCGCTGGGCTTCTCGGCCTGTTTGCGAGTGGCCTCGTCGGACATATCCAGGCTCATCAGGACAAGCTGTTCCGCGCGCGAATAGAACGGCGCCGCTGTGCGGTAGATCTCATCCTTAACTTTGAAGCCTTTGCCCTTAAATGCCGCGGTGAGCGGGTGGCTCGGCTCATCGATCTTTATCGCCCAGGTTCCGCCGCCGCCCCAGGGATGGCCGGAAAATTGTCCGCCCATCATTTTAGCTGCATCGGGCCAGTCGTAAAAATTATCGGTAGCAGCGTGGACGCCGATGATGCCCTTGCCGCCCTTGACAAAATTCATCAAGCTCTCACGCTGCGACTGACTGAACTTCAAGCCAGTTGTATTATTGAGACAGACCGCATCGAATTTCGCCAGGTTCTCGGCGCTGAACGCGGACATATCGTTACTGATTTCGACTTGGAACGCCCCGGTCTTTTTGCCCATAATCTCCAGGGCTTTATCCCAGTATGGAATTGAACTGTGCTTAAAGCCGTTGCATAGGTTGAACACCAGTATTTTCCGCGGCTTTTCGGGCGGGCGCGTAGGTTTTGCCGGCATCGCTTGCTCCATCTTTTGTATCTCGTCCGCCGATACGGCCGCACACGAAACGTTTGCAGCCAACGACAAGCACCACACAATGAGCAATCCGGTGCTGATAACTTTTGACCTCTTACTCATTTTTGATCCTTTCTGTTTTAATTATCAGTCATCAATTCTAACCACAGATTTCACAGATTACACAGTGTTAATCCGTGTTAATCCGTGTCTTTTCCTTCTCATAAGTGCCACGGGCTGCGCATCGGACGCCGCAGCATCCGGCTTGCCGTGTCGTCGTTGACAAACTCTTCCTTATCCGGGTCCCATCGCAGCTTTCGCCCAAGCAGCATAGCAATCTCACCCAAAAGCGCCACGCTTATCGAGCGATGCGCCACCTCAATGGGCGCAATAGTCTTTTCACGGCTCTTAACACAATCCACAAAGTTCTGCTGGTGGTCATTGCTCTGATACAATCTGATTTCGTTTGGGCCAATTACTTCCTGCAAAATTTTGTCCGAGCTGGCCTGGAACCTGCCGCGATCGACGTGAATCCAGCCATTTTCACCGTACCAGACGGCGCCCATGCCCTTGGGCTGCTGGCGGTCGTTGGCCACAATCATCGTCAGGCCGTCGGCGTATTTGCACGTGAACTTATATTCCGTCGGGACATCGAAGATGCCATCCTTCGGATAAACGCCTTTTCCTTCAATCTCCACGGGTCCGGTCAAGTCAAGCCCCAGCCCCCAGTGTGCGATATCAATGTGGTGTCCCGCCCAGTCGGTAAGCTGCCCGCCGGAATAGTCCATCATCCAGCGCCAGTCCCAGTGCATCACGCCCCTGAACGGCGCCCAGGGCGCGGGCCCAAGCCAGAAATCCCAGTCGACGCCCTGCGGCACGGGCTGAACCGGGCGATTGCCGGTGCCGCCGCCCGTAGGCAGTCCCACCTCCACCGTATGCACCTTGCCGATTCGCCCGTTGCGGACAAGCTCGCACGCCCGATGGAAATCACGCACCGAGCGCTGCCAGCTACCCGTCTGCCAGATTCGCCCATAGCGATTGACCGCGTCACGCATCACCTGGCCCTCGTAAATCGTTCGGGCTAGTGGTTTTTCGCCGTACATATCCTTTCCGGCTCGGGCAGCCATGACCACGGGAATCGAATGCCAGTGATCGGGCATCGCCAGCGATAATGCGTCAATATCCTTGCGTTCGATCACTTCGCGGAAATCCACATACGTCTTGCAGTCGCTATTCTTGTACCTGTCATCTACAATCTTTTTGGCCTGGTCGCGCTGTTTCTTATCCACATCGCAGACCGCGACCACCTGGACCTCCTTCTTGCCCAGAAAGCCGCGCATGTTACCCGTGCCCTGCCCGCCGACGCCGATGCAGCCCATCACAATCCGCTCGCTCGCGGCGACGTTTCCTTCTTTACCCAGCGCCGATGAGCGAACAAGATACGGAAATCCCGCCAGTCCCGCGGCGCCGGCAGCGGCACGTTTTAGAAACTCACGCCGAGGAACCCCGCCCTGCGGGAAGGGGCCAATATTATTTTTCGCAAACATAGTCATATCTCCCTATAAAGGAAAAAAACCACAGATTTCACAGATTTCACGGACTTGCTTTCTAACAGTGTGAATCTGTGTAAATCCGTGTCTAAAAATTCATAGCACTTTACAAATACCACGGACTACGATAAGACCGCGAGAGCAGCCGATTGGCCTCATCGTCGGCCACGAAAACTTCGCGATTCGGGTCCCACTTCAGCGGACGTTTCAGCTTGTAAGCGATATTGCCCAGGTGACAGACTGTCACAGACCGGCAGCCGGTCTCTATATCACAAATAGGCTTGGCGCGTTTGCGAATCGCATCCAGCCAGTCAACGTAGTGGTTATTGCTGTCGTAAAGATGAATTTGCTCGGGACGAATTTGCTGGTCTTTAAGACTCTCCGGCCAGGTGCGCAGGTATCCGCGATTGACCTCGACCTTGCCTTCGCTGCCGGTAAATAAAATGCCGTTGGCATTGTCGCGAGTCATTATGACGCCGTTGGCGTATTTATAGGTGAGGACTTTGTAGTTTTTGCCATCGGGCGGAATGATTTCGGCCGGCCCGGTGTCATCCATGCCCAGGCCCCACTGGGCGATGTCGAAGTGATGTGCGCCCCAGTCGGTCATTCCGCCGCCGCCAAAGTCGCTGTGATAGCGCCAATTAGGAAAGACGTCGACGCTAATATGCGGGGACAGGTCCCGGTTGTATGGCCTCCACGGAGCTGGGCCAACCCACATATCCCAATCGAGGTAATCCGGCACCGGCTCAGCCGGCAAGGGTTTATCCTCCGGCGGCCCGCCAACGCCGACCGTTACCGTTTTTATTTCGCCGATATAGCCGTTGCGAACCAGCTCGCAGGCAAAGCGGAAACGGTTGTCCGAGCGCTGCATACTGCCGGTCTGGAAAACCCGCCCGTATCGCCTGATCGCATTTACCATCGCCCTTGCCTCGGCGATTTTTTGCGAGAGAGGCTTCTCGCAGTAGATATCTTTGCCGGCCTGGGCCGCCTCGATAACCATAATCGCGTGCCAGTGGTCGGGTGTGGCAATAACCACAGCGTCAATATCTTCTCGTGCAATCAGCTCGCGGAAATTCCCGTAGGCTTGGCAGCCTTTGTACGGCTGGCCGGACCTTTGGGCATAGAAATCCTCGACTATTTTTTGCCCGCGCTCCAGCTTCAGCCTATCCACGTCACAGATGGCCAGGACCTGGGCGCCCGGTGAATTCAAAAAAGAGCGTATCAAGTGTTGACTTTGCTTGCCCGAACCAATAAAGCCCAGCGTAATACGATCACTGGGCGGAGCCTTTCCCTTCTGGCCGAGAGCCGAGCAGGGAACAAAATACGGCAGTGCAACTGCGCCGCCGGCGATAGTTGCCGCCTTTTGTAGAAACTTACGCCGGCTAATCCGTTCTTTTCTCATACGCTGACCTCCCTCGCAGCAAAATAGTCAATTATCAATAGTCAATTTCACAGGTGCCACGGGCTGCGCATTGGCCTACTGAGCATTCTCGCGGCGGTCTCATCGCCCAGGATCTCTTCCGTATCGGGGTTAAAGCGAATCTTACGCCCCAGGAGCATCGCGATCTGGCCCAAATGGCCCGGCGTCGCCGAGCGGTGGCCAACCTCACAGGGCGTCAGGGTCGTCGCCCGGCTCTTGACACAATCCAGGAAGTTACGCCAATGCCCGGGCGATTTGAAAAGGTGAGTCTCGTTGGGTCCAATCTTATCTTCGAGCAGCTTTTTGGGGCTGGCATCTATTCCGCCGCGGTCGACCCAGACCCAGCCGTCCTGCCCGATCCACTTAGTGCCGCTGCGGATGTCACTATGTCCGCCGGCAATAATCATAGTAATGTCATCGCGGTATTTTGTGGTAATACGATATTTGGTGGCGGTGTTCCACAAGCCGTCTTTGGGATATTCGCCGATGCCTTCGATCTCATAAGGGCCCGCGTAATCAAATCCGAGACCCCAGTGCGCGATGTCGACGTGGTGTCCCACCCAGTCCATCAGTTGTCCGCCGCCGTAATCTAAATGCCAGCGCCAATTTTTGTGCACACGGGCGGGACAGTAAGGCGCGTATGGGGCCGGGCCCAGCCAGAGCTCGTAATCCAATTCGCCGGGCGGTGGACCGAACTGTTCCTGGCCCTTTGTGCCGGCAAAATCGGTGTGCCCGGCGGGCAAGCCCACCTGGACGGTGTGCACCTTGCCGATGCGGCCGTTGCGCACCAGCTCGCAGGCAAAGCGGAAATTCTCCAGTGACCTTTGCCAGCTGCCGGTTTGCCATACCCGCCTGTAGCGAGCCACCGCGTTGCAGATTGCCCGGCCTTCGGCCAGATTGTGCGACAGGGGTTTCTCGCCGAAAATATCCTTGCCGGAAGCGGCGGCTTCTACAGCCGGAATGGCGTGCCAATGATCGGGTAAACCAATAGAAACCGCATCAATATCCTCGCGTGCCAGAAGCTCACGAAAATCATGGTAACTAGCGCAGTCTTTATTCTTATAGTGGCTGTTGATGCGGTTGACCGCGTCCTGCAGATGGCTTTTAGCCGCGTCACAAACCGCGACAATCCGGCAGTCTTTCTCGCCGAGAAAGGAATTCATATTGCTTGTTCCCTGCCAGCCTACGCCGATGCAGCCCATGGTAATCCGTTCGCCGGCAGCGACACTGCCACTTTTGCCTAAAGCCGCGGCGCTGACAATATACGGGAATCCTACTGCCGTCGCAGCGGCGCCGGCTAAGCCCTTAAGGAACTGCCTCCGACCGATACTATTGTTGCCGTTCATCACATAATTTCCCTTCGAAAGAAATCAAATATCAAAGAGCAAAATGCAAAATTGAGGAAGTCATCCGCCTTTGGCGGATTCCGCAATTTTGATTTTTTATTTTTGATATTTAATCTTACTTTTCAAACGCCGCATCGAAACGGACGCCGGAGCTCTTAAAGTCCACCTTTTTAACGAACTCACAAGCCTCTTTGGCGCCGTGCTCACGGTCCATTCGGCTGTCTTCCCACTCGACCGAAAGCGGACCCTGATAGCCCACATCGTTAAGGGCAACGATAATTTCCTCGAAGTTGATGTCGCCGTGGCCCAGCGAGCGGAAGTCCCAGTAGCGGCGTGGGTCTCCGAAATTGGTATGGCCGCCAAACACGCCCACCGTGCCGTCGCCGTGCCCCCACCAACCGACCTTCATGTGAGTATGGAAGATGCGGTCCGGGAAGGTGCGGATGAACTTGACGTAATCGACGCCCTGATAGCCAAGATGGCTGGGGTCATAGTTGAATCCAAACGACTTGTGGCCCTTGATTGCTTCCAGAGCACGCTTGGCTGAGGCAATGTCAAAGGCAATTTCGGTCGGGTGCACTTCCAGCGCGAACCTCACGCCCTCAGCCTTGAACGCATCCAGAATCGGCGTCCAGCGCTGGGCGAAATCATCGTAACCGGCCTGTATCATTTGCGGCGGCGCCGGCGGAAACGAATAAACTGCGTGCCAGATCGAGCTGCCGGTGAAGCCGTTGACAACTTTTACGCCGAGCTTCTTGGCAGCCTTCGCGGCCTGCACGACGCCTTTGGCTGCGCGCTTGCGGACGCCCTCCGGGTCGCCGTCGCCCCAAACATCCGGCGGCAGAATCGCCTTATGACGCTCATCTATGTTGTCGCAAACCGCCTGGCCAACCAGATGCGTCGAAATGGCGAACACTTGCAACCCGTGCTTTTTCAGAAGCTCGCGCTTAGCCTTGCAGTAGTTGTCGTCTTTAAGGGCTTTGTCCACCTCGAAGTGGTCTCCCCAGCAGGCTAATTCCAGGCCGTCATAGCCCCAGCTTGCCGCTTTTTCCGCCAACACTTCCAGAGGCAAATCCGCCCACTGTCCAGTAAAAAGTGTTACAGGTCTAGCCATTTCCATTCTCCTTAGCTTTGTAACTGTTTCCTCCAGCAAGACTTACATATAACCACAATAAGACCGTCCCCTGCCGGGGCCGGTAAAAACATCCATTATAAGCTGCAATAACCTACACGCAATCCAAATTCCCCGCAAATTTGCTAATCCAGAACCTTGACTTGCGGGCAATCAACAAACGCCGAGTACCTGCTTATGCATTGCTGTCTGGAAGGCATTTCACCGCCGACAATCCACATTCGATAGCACAATTTCAGGGTCTCGCCCGACTTGATTGTGTGCGTGAAGAACGCGCCAAACCGCCCGTAATCACGGTAGGCCGAGTAAATCGTGGGCCTGGGATTACTCGGATGATTCATGTGCAGCACACAGGACTGTCGGTTGTTCAGCCGATACGACATCGCCGCCCAGGGCAGGTCTATATCCTTTTTCGGGTCGACTCCATCATCATGAAATAGATAGGTTGCCTTGACTTCTTTGCCGCCCGAATCAACGTCATTGTGGGCTCGATATTGAAAACCGGCGTGTTCCGGATCGCCACCTAGTTCTACGTCGCCTCTGACGGCCTTCAGTTCAGTGCGAAGCTCCAGCAGTCCGCCCCCGCGGATAGGGTCGCTCTGACGAAAAACAGTTGTCTGTCGCTGCTCAGCGATAATCGGCTCGCCGTTCTTGTCATTCCAGTGAATCAACGCGGTTGATCTGGCCAGCACCGGCCCGGCGATTTGCTCCAAAAATTTCTGGTGCACCTGGCTGGCGCCGCCTCCCATGCCCCAGAAATCGTACCTGCTGCCGGTGAACTCCAGCCTGCTCCAGCCTATGAATATGCCCCGATGATGTGGATAAAGGATTTTATCCTTCGAGTAGGGCTGTACGCCGTCCGGCCCGTTGGTAAGAAGGTTTTGTCCCTGTGCATCGAAGACATGGTGGAAGGGCTTGTAAGTCTCGAATACCCGCTGCGGACTTGAAGTATCATAGGCGTACATATATCGCGTGACCTTTCTGCCATCGAAAAGTAAATCGAGATAGTCGGCATCATCGCTCTGCCAGGAGAAGGCCTTTNNGTGTTCGGGTGTTCCGGTTCCGGAACACCGACCCTCCACGTGCTCGTACTGTTTGCTTTAAGACGCGGGATTACGCACCACGCCTCCAGTTGCTCTTTCTCATTGAGAACAAGCTGGCCGGGCACAGAGACGGTCTTCACCCGACCACTAAGCTGCAGGATCTTGACTTTGATTTCTTCCAAGCGCGCGCCGGTCAGCCTTTTTGGCAGTTCAATCACGGCGTGAACAGGCACATCGACCAAATCGGCGTTCGGAGCCGAAACTCTAAGGTGAGCAATTATCTCGGCCCCTGTCGCGACGCCGGAACCGCAGGCCCCAACGATGGCCAATATTATGGTCAAAGATCGTATTTGTCTTTTCATTTTCTACCTTTCTGTGTCAAATTCATGATATTTCTACAGCCGCCAGGGGCTGCGCATCGGGCGTTTGAGCATACGGTTAGCCTGCTCATCGTCAACAAATTGCTCCTTGTCCGGGTCCCATCGGAGCTTTCTTGCCAGCCGCATCGCAATGTCACTCAATTGGCACAGTGTATCCGACCGCACCGCTGCTTCGACCGGCGCGACCGTCCTGGCTCGGCTCTTGACACAATCCAGGAAATTTTGCTGGTGGTGATTGCTCACCGGTAGATGCACTTCATCCGGGCCGATTTCCTTTCGCAGCAGCTCTTTGGGCTGTGCATCCACCGTGCCGCCCAGATGCTCTTCCTTAACAAACACCCAGCCGTCCGCTCCCTCAAACTTAACGCCCAGCGGATTCTTTTTGCCGTCGGTAAAGTTCATCAGCACGCCATTGGCGAATTTGAGACTCACGTCCCAGGCCGTCGCGCAATTACACAGCCCGTCGCGTGGAAATTCGCCTGTACCCTCAACTTCTACCGGGCCTGTAAGGTCCGTGTCGTTGCCCCACGTAGCCAGATCAATGGTATGAATTCCACAGCCGGCTATAAATCCCAGCGCATAGTCGCTAATATGGAACCAGTGACTATTATTGACCCTGTTTGCGGTGTACGGCGCCCAGGGCGCCGGTCCCAGCCAGAGGTCATAATCAAGCCAATCCGGCACGGGCATCGGCGGATAGTTGTCCGAGGCCTCGCTGTACCGCGAGGCAACGGTAATTTTGTGAACCTTGCCGATGCGTCCGCTGCGAACCATCTCGCAGGCAAAGCGAGAGTTTCGGCTGGACCGCTCCTGCGTGCCGAACTGAAATACACGCCCGTATCGATTCACTTCTTCGCGCAGCACCTGTCCTTGCTCGACGCTCATGCCGAGCGGCTTTTCACAATATACGTCTTTCCCCGCCCGCACCGCCTCCAGCGCGTGCAGCACATGCCAGTCGTCTGTGGAAGCGACTACCACCGCGTCTATGTCACGACGCGCGCAAAGCTCACGGAAATCGTTATATGCGGTGCACACCTTCTTGCCGTAGTGGTCGTCCACTGTCTTTTGCGCACCCTCGCGCTGAGGCCGCTTGGGATCGCACACCGCAACGACCTGGGCGTCGGCCAGGCCCATAAAATTCGATAGAAGCGCCCCGCCTCGGCCACCTGTGCCGATAAAGCCCAGCACAA
>JAFNGF010000354.1 GCA_017885385.1 Planctomycetota bacterium | reverse complement strand
CGGCTGGCCAAACGAAATCGGACAGATATACACAATGACATCGGGCTTGCTCAATCTTTTGTGCATCGTTAACGCGGTCTATCTGGCTCATCTGCGCGAAACCGAACCTGCCGGAGGCTAAAGTGTCAGTTATAGCAGCGTGTATTTTGGCGAGCTTTACCGCGCCGGAGAACATCGGCACAACTCCACAGTCTATGCTGTGGCTGCTGCCGTTGGCGGCAGCGATAGCGGTCATCTATAAAGCCACAAAAGTACAGACAATTATCGCAGAAAAATTTGCCAAGGAAGCAGTGGTCCTGTTCGGCTCAATCATCGTTTTTATTACTGTAACTGCGCTGGCCCTGCATGCCCTGGCGTGGCTGATTACGGAGTGACGCCCTGCCGGCTTTTCAATCATCATTACCCTGCACGGACTGTTCGATCACACCTAATTCCACCAGCGCGTTAAAGGCAGCTTTCTGCTCAGCTTCTTTCTTGTTTGTGCCCCAGGCGCTGGGGAAATGATGCTGTGCGATAACTACTGCGGTCTCAAAGCATTTGTTATGGTCGGGTCCCTGCTCATCCAGCAATACATAAGCGGGCGTGACATTGAATTTCTCCTGAGCGTGCTGCTGCAGCATAGATTTGTAGTTACCCTGAGCCTGTTCGGCGTCGGCCTGGTCTATTAGTGAGCCAAAAACTCTCAAAATGAAGCTCTGGGCGACATCAAAACCACCGTCAAGGTAGATTGCAGCGATAATAGCTTCCAGAAGGCCGGCGGCCAGAGAACCTGACAGAGCCCGGCTGGAAGCCATTCCTTTGCCGACCTTTAAGCACTTTTGCAGGCCGAACTGCCTGGCAATCCGAGCGCATGTGCCGCGGGAAACAAGCATGCTTTTCATCTTCGTCAGCTCGCCTTCCAGGTAGTTAGGGAAACGCTCGAAAATAGTCTGACAGATAACCACGGCTAAAACAGAGTCGCCCAGAAACTCCAGTCTTTCATTACTGAGCAGACGATTGTCAGCCGCCGAGGAGTGAGTTAGTGACTTGTCCAACAAATTGCGATTGGAAAATTCGTAACCTACGATTTGCTCGACTCGCTGCAGAGCTTCGTTGTCCATTTAGCTGTATCCTACATTTGGGAGTTTCTTATGGCCACGCCAGCCGGCCGGCCCAACCGGCAGGCAGTGCATAAGGACATATTTTCCAAAATATGCACCGACCGTCAAGCCTATTGTCGGCCCCCCGCCTCCGGCGGGCTCCTGCGCCGAACTCCCACCGGCGAGGCGCCAACGAGCGGCAGCGCCAAAACCGCAATATAAACCGGCGGTGGAACCGCCGGCTAAATATTTATCCTCATACGTCTGGCGGATTTGGCCCCGTTTTTTACACGCGGTTGAGCCGCTGCGATTGAGGACGCTGCCCACCGATCAGCCTACCATCTGCAGGCCGGCTAAGGCAACAAACTTGTCGTCAGCTACCTCGAATATTCCATCGAGACCGGTTACCGTAAAGATTCCCCTTGTTGCCGGAGCGACATTGCACAAAACCAGCCGATGCCCGCAGTCACCAAGCAGCTTACGCAGCTTCAGCAGCTTCGAGAGGCTCGAAGAGGTCACAATGTCAATATTGGAGAAATCAACCACCACGTCACAGTCGCCCCTGTCACGGACAACCTCGGTTATGGTCTTGAGCTCATCGCCCATTTCCGGTTCCTGAGGCAAATCAACCAGAACAATATCCTCAGACCAATTCTGAATGGCCATTGCAAATCTCCTTTTCTCTTTTAAACCCAATACAGAATTCCAGAACCTTAACTGATGTATCGGCACAAGCTTAGGCCGGATTCAGTAAAAACGCGGCGGTTCCCGCCCGTCTGGCGCAAGCGACCTATAAAAACAGACGTTTCGGTGTCATAACGCTCGATATAGGATGCTCGTATTGCGTATTGTGCAGTGCATCGTGCGTTTTTTCCTTTTCGCAATACGCTTCACGCACTACGCCGGACGAGATGGGCAGCCCTGGTCGGCTCTTTTATCGCAGCCTGTCTAACAACTTCATGAAATTCCGTTTGGCTTTGAATTTAGTCTTCAAAGAAAACACGTATTCGGCAAATTCCTCTTGCTTGCCCAGGTCTTTGGCAAGCTCCCCAATTTTCTTAATCAGGCGTGCCGCCTCCACGTAAGCATTATTGCTGGTTCGCTGAACAAGTGGATCAACGTGGGCCTGGTAAACGCCTATGGCATCCGCCGGATGGTCTTTTTCCCGCAACTGTGCCAACTGCATCCAGAGGTCGTCGCTGCATCCTCCCGTGCGGGCCTGGTGCCAGGCGGCCTCGACATCCTTTTCCCAGATAAATATTTGAACAAGGGTGGAATCATCCGCACCCCTGTGCCAGGATCGGTCTGCTTGGGTTCGGCCTTTCTTTTCGTGGGCGACCGTCTTTCGAATATATTCAAGCGCCTGTGGCCGCCAGCTGGGCCATTCTCTGGCACGGTCTGCGTGTTTTTTAAGCTGCTTATAGTTTTCAAGATGCGGGTGCTCAGCGAAATTTGCCCAGATAAGCTGCATTGCCTCGGCGTGGCGTTTTCGCTGCTGATATTCATCGGCAAGAAACTCCCGCAATCGGCTGTCGGTATTCTTAGGAAATGCCTGCAATCCTTTTTCAGCCCACTCCAGAGCCTGGTCTGGTTTGCCGGCATCTATATACGTTTGAGCAATCTGAAGGAATCGGTACTCGCTTGAAAGGTCTCTGCTCTGCACAGCTACAAGCGATTCGACATCGTCATCGACACAAGCCAGAGCTTCCATAATCGAGCTCAGCCGGTGTCGGCGGTGGTCATAAGCCTTTTCCATCTGGCCAGGCCCAAGTTGCGGGACCTTCTGCCATTCGGCTTCGGCGAGGCTGCGATAAACCGCCAGGCCTTTTTCACCAAGAACATCGGCATAAGTTTCGGCTGCGCCGCCAAAAGTGTCCCAATCTGTGGTCAGCTCCCACTCAAACAGCCGCCTGGCCAATGCTTCAGGGTCCGGCTCGGCTTTTGCACATGCTTTGTGGTGAATTTCCTGTAGGCGTTCCAGAATAGGGGTCATATATCCATCCGAATCGTCCATTTCACCCAGAGCTTTCTCGACTCGGCCCAGAGCATGTTCTGTCAGGTCAATAACTTCCTGAGCGTAGCCATCCGCCAGCAGCTCATCTATGCAATCAACTACGGTGTTTATCTTTCTGGCAAAACCGGAAGCAGCCTCGTAATCTACAAAACCCCGCGTCTTGGTGGCTTGATTGATCGTTTGCTTAAAGAATGCCAAATCCGGGCCTTTTTGCTTGGAGCGGGCGGCCTTGAACATCAGTCGGTCACGCAGCTTCTCGTCTTCCATCATCTGCTCTACGATGATCTCAACCAGCGCGGAGGTTTCCTGGGCGGATAAATACTGCCGTACATCATCGACCGTAATAACCAGCTTGGATTTTTCAGATTTTGCCTTTTGCCCGGAAGGCGTCTGCCTTGCAGAATCCACGCCCCCCTCAAGATAGGTCAGGCCGACGGCTACGCAATGTTTGCAGAATACCCCGGCATCTCCCATCGGGCAATCGCACGAGCCGTTAAGCTCGTCATCTTTTACCCGCAGCTTTACATTGTAATCGTGCGTACCGGCAACCTTAGCAATCAGCGTATTTTTGTCTTCGAGCATTGAAATTACTCTGCCCTGCTGATGGTAATCCAGACCCCGCTCCCACGACCGGCTGTCGGTCAGCTCCTTCAGTTGTGCCTTTGATAGTTCCATTGTGGGCCTCTGCCCATCTATGTCTTTTGAAAGTACACCCGTCGCCGTACCGGCGACGGCTA
>JAFNGF010000353.1 GCA_017885385.1 Planctomycetota bacterium | reverse complement strand
GCAGGTTCGAGCCCTGCCGGGCGCGATTCCAAAGCGTCAGTTCCTGAGCAAATGTGCTCTCCGCAGGCGGATCTGCAGGTTTTCAAGCGGCGTTTTTTTATAGCGCTTCTGCCGGCAATGTTGCGGCGGTCCCTCGACAAGTCGGAAAATTTTTGCGAAATTTCGTTTTTTTTCCTTGCATGTTCTATTTTTGTAGAATAGATTCGGAAATAATAGAATAAGGAGCTAAACGGTATGGCTAGATTAAGAAAAGCAGGAAAGGGCAGGCGAGAAAAGACAACGGTGGAATTAACCGAGGCCGAGTGGGAGATAATGAAGGTGGTCTGGGAAAAACAGCCTTGCGCAGCCGGCACTGTGCAGGAGGCGCTATCGGAAAGCAAAGATTGGGCCTACAGCACGGTCAAAACCACAATGGACCGTATGGTTGAGAAAGGGTTTCTGCAAATCAGCAGAATCCGCAACCTGCAGCTTTTCCACTCCTGCATAAGCGAGGTTGACGCCAAACGTGGAGAGCTTCGCAAAATGCTCAAGCGGGCTTTCGACGGCGCCCTTACGCCAATGATGCAATTTCTAATCGAGCATGGAGGCCTTTCAAAAGAAGAAGCGGCGCAACTTCGCAAACTGGTAAATAAGGGTCAGAAACAAGGGAAATAAATCGCAGCCAATAGCTGAATAAACCACAAACCGGAGACCAGAAATGAGCCAGGTGATTAATAGTTGCTTGGTAGGTTTGAACAACGTTGGCAGGGCGTTCTGGGGTTATGCGGCCGGTATGTTTGTCCAGGCCGGCGTATTGATTGTTCTGCTGCTGATTATTGATTTTCTGTTGCGGCGGCGAGTTCGGGCAGCGCTGCGATATTGTCTGTGGATGCTGGTATTTGTAAAGCTCGCTTTGCCGCCAACACTTTGCTTGCCAACGGGAATCGGCTATTGGTGTGGAGACTATGTCTCTTCCACTTCGCCTGTTCTGGGGCATATCTCAGATGTTGTGCAACCGCGAGCAGTGGGAACTACTGCACCTCAAGACCTTACGCCATCTACTGAGATCTCCGAGAGTGAGCCATTCCAAAGATTCCCTAAGACTGCCGGCCCGGCTACATCTGCGGCTTCGAGTATGCCTGCTCTTAGGTGGCAAGCGCTTGTTTTTCTTACTTGGCTGGCGGGTGTATTGCTACTTCTGGCGCTGCTTATCAAGCGTGTGCTCTTTGTCAGGTGCTTAATTGCTCAAAGCCTGCCTGCCGAGGGTCGCCTCTTCGATATTCTAAAACAATGCCAGCGGGAACTTGGTATTCGCCGCAACGTGGAGTTAAGGTTATCGAACAATACGCCTGGCCCTGCTGCCTGTGGATTCTTTAGGCCGGTCATTCTGCTGCCAACCGTTCTTTCTGAAAAGCTCATATCGGATAAGCTAAGAACGGTCTTAATCCATGAGCTTGCCCATATAAAAAGAGGTGACTTGTGGGTCAATTCTGCGCAGACTTTTCTGCAGGTCATTTACTTCTACAATCCGTTTGTTTGGCTGGCAAATATCATTGTTCGACGGATTCGTGAGCAGGCTGTTGACGAGATGGTCCTGGTCGCGCTCGGGGCGGAAGCTAAAAGTTACAGCAATACTCTAATTGATATTGCTGAGATGGCGTTTTGGAAAGCGAATTTGAGTCTCCGCCTTGTTGGCGTAGTCGAATCCAAGAAAGCATTACAAAGGAGGATAAAACACATGCTAACTCGACCCATACCAAAGACTGCAAAGGTAGGTGTGCTTGGCACGATCGCAATCCTTGTCGTTGCGGCGGTTTTGCTTCCGATGGCAAGAGCCGAGAAGTCCAGCAAAGATGCGTCCGTCATTCCGCCGGCGACCGGTGCGGGAGCGAGCGAAACAGCCCCTGTCGCTGGTGAGGGCGACATACTCGTTGACCCGAAAACCGGGCTCAAGTTCGTGGTGGCCAAAACGATTGCCGGAGCCAACGATGTCATCGAAAATGACAGCGGGGTCACTATGTCACCGAACGGCAAGTTTCTGCTGTGGCTCGGCCGCGTGGTGCCACTGGACGGCGGGCCGGCGTTCACGTTGAAGGAACTCCATGGCGCAGGCGTCGAATCGTGGTCGGCCTCGTGGTCGCCCGATGGGCAGAAGATTGCGTATAGCTCCGAAGGCATTGAGGTACTTCCGATCTCACCAGAAACGGGGCGGCCCACCGGTCCTGTGCGCAAGCTCTTGGAAGGCAACGGGGATTGGTTCCTTGGAAGAATCTATTGGTCTGCCGACTCGGAACGAATCCTCTTCGTGAAGTGGAATCGCCGAATGGAGCGCGAAGTGGGGAGCATCACCCTCCGCGACGGCCATTTGAATAAGCAGCCGGACTATGCCGACTTCGGGCTGCTCTCACCCGATGGCAAGATGATCGCCTATTCCATACCCATGGACGGCATTTGGACGAAGCCGCTAAGTGGTGGAGCTTCGCGGATTGCCCGACCCGGGGCGAGTGGGGCGTTTGATGACGTCGCAGTCTGGACCTCTGACAGCCAGTGGGTGGCCAGCGTGGCCCATAGGCCGATGGGACCAGAAATCCACTTTGCCCGGCTATCGGATGGGCAGAGCGTCGACGTGGTTCCGCCGGAGTACGTTGGGGGATTTGTCGGCAAATCGGCGGATAGCAAGAAGCTGTACTTCTACAGTTCTTCCTTTGAACACCGTCGCACTTCGAAGGTTTTGCCCGTCTCTCGCGGTCCTGGTCTTGATGCCGGCCTATCCGCTTCTTTGGACGACATCTGGAATCACTCGTGGACCTCAGATTCCACTTCGCTGGCGGTGCTTGGGTCCGACAAAGAGGGCGATGAGCAGTTGTGGTCCATCCCCGTCACCGGAGGAGATCGAGTTCAGTTCAATATAGAGTCGCTTGGGAAAGATGAGGCCTGGTTGTGGTCGCTGTCTCCAGACAGCAGCAAGGCGCTGTGCTCAAAGGGAGACGATTTCTATGTTGTTCCCATCTCACTGAAAGATGGCATGGCAACGGGTCCGGCCAAATTGGTCTTCACACGAGGGCAGCCCCTGGTTCTGCAAGCGCACACCTGGTCTCCCGACGGGACGAAGATTGCCGTGCCGATAAGGAGCGACCAAGGATGGGAGCTCTGGGTTTGGTTCGCCGATGGCGGCAAGCCCGTGCGGATCACTCAACCCGACCAACTGGGTCCCCGTCCAGAATGGTCGCCGGATGGCAAGATGATCGCCTTCACTCTGATTGGAGCAGATCGCCAGATGCTCCAGGTGATCCCCGCCGAAGGCGGGACAGCCAAGACCATTCTGACGACACCCAAAGGACAATCGCCTCTTTTCGGTTGGTCTCCTGACAGCAAAGAAGTCGTGGTGGCGTGCGATGGAACGATCACAAGTCTCCCTGTCACCAGTGGGACTGGCCGAGTGATAGTGAGACTACAGGATCCGGGCTATGAGAGCGTCTCGTGGCTCGGCTGGTCTCCCGATGGGCAACGCCTTGCTTTTTATGGTGAGAAAAGGGGCGAGGCAAGCCGGTTGTGCCTGTTCTCGCCGAGCACCGGCAAAATCGACGAATTGGAGAACACTCCGAGGAGAGCCCAGAGGTTCACTTGGTCTCCGGACAGCAAGATGATCTGTTGTACTGGCATAGAAGTCGAGAGGGTGGGTCCGGCAGGGATCATTCGCGAACTGGATGTGGCGGAAGCTGTGCAAAAGGCGCCGCCCATTGCTGAAAGAAAGCCGACCGAAGCCAAGGCCGCCCCGCAGGCGGAGCCCATCGCCGGGCCTGTCTTTTCGGACAACTTTGACAACGGCCCGTCCAAGTACTGGTGGATTCTGGATTCGAACACGGAGGCATCGCCCCCACCGACCCACGCGGTCGAAAACGGTCAGTTGATGTTGTCGAATTCCAGCGTTCGCCTCGACCAAATCGATTGGACTGACTACATCGTAACGGTCCGTGTCTGCATGAAGGAGTCGATAGCTTCCGGAGAAGGGGTCTTCGGCATTCAAACCCGGACGACACCCAGCAACTTTGGCATCAGGAACAGGGACCGCTACAACTTAGTCATCACCTGCAAGGACGGCGTTCCCACAGGATTGTATCTGGGCATCCACTATCGCGACGCATCGAACACGGGCCACAACGCCAACCTGGGCAGATCTTCCTACACCATCGTCCCGGACAAATGGTACACGCTGGAATTCGAGGTCCGAGGCCAGCAGTTGCGAGGGTATCTGGATGGGAAGCTCATGGTCGAGGCAACGGATGAGCGGTTGTCCAAAGGCGGAATCTGGCTCGGCGCCCGGAGATCCCGCGCCCTCTTCGACGACTTCAGCGTGCGACAACTGCCATAAGCTGGTTCCCATGAGTTGTTCCAACGGCCTTGTATATGCAAAACGCGTCCCGAGGGCGTCCTGTGGGAAATGGACGTGGAGGAGGCGCTCGCCAACCTGGCGAAGTAGAGGATGAGCCAGAGGGCTCGAGACTCGTCTTGCCTCAAAGGATGTCCCTTGAGCCTGTCTGGGAAACCAGGGAAATCTAAGGGCACTCCTTGGAGTTCTCCTGGGCCCGTCGCTCGAGGGCAAGGCTGCGAAAGGTTCGCTCAGAGGTATCTAAGTGTGCCTACCACGGGGGGCACGTCGAAGAACCGGTGTAAGAAAACACGTCTCATATTTTGTCATGCTGACCCCCCTGTCTTCTCTCGAAGACAGAAAGAGGGGCGAAGCATCCCCGCAGGCCAGATTCTTCGCGGAGTCTACCCCTTCAACTGTGTTAAGACAGGCTCTTGAGCAAAGCGAAAGGCTCAGAATGACCGTGCCGGTAGACCAAACGGGCAAAGTCATGCCCCAAACAGTTGCGTTTCTCACCTAAATCTGGTAGGATGAGCCAAGTCTAACAGTAGCAAAACAGCGAAATCAATGGAAGGAGGACTATCATGTGCGGGAAGCTGTGGCTTTTGTCTTGTCTTGTGCTGTTATCGGCGGGGGCGGCCCTGGCTGAATTCGAGACGGTGGGTGTCTATGACCCTAACGATGGTCCATACTACAATCAGGTCGATCAGAGCGGCGCCTACAGCAGCCATACGGGAGATGCCGGCCCTGGCAACGTTATCGACCTGCAAACCTTCCAGGCCCTGATCGGCACAGCTTTTAACATCGATGCCGGAGGCGTAGTGGACGCAGAAAATGGGAGTATGGAAGGCCAGAGCATAGTCGCTAAATTCGGCCTGAAAAAGACAAAATCCGTGACTGTCACCAACATTAGCGGCAGCATGAGCAGGGGCACCGGCACCGGCACCGGAAATCGCAAGCCGACATCGGGAGAAAGGCGCTTTTCCAAGGGCGACACCGAGGATTTCGTGTTCGAAATCAGCTTGGTAGGGGGCGGCAAAGCCGGCGAAGCGGTCATCTATTTTGCCGCAACGGTGATTCACCGAGACGATCGTGACATCAACCCTGCCGTCACCGCCACCTTCAGCGGGGGAGGTACGGTCACAGCAACTGCTGAGATGGCTATTGGAAGCCCGAGCAATACCAAGGATACGTTTATCGGTTTTGTTGCGCCGTCGGGCCAGAGCATCGTATCGGTCAATTTCGACCTGGGCAACTATTCATTCCTCGACGACGTGGCGTTTATTACTTCAGCGTTTAATCCCGAGCCGAAGCTGGCCTGGAGCCCGAACCCAGCCAGCGCCGCGGAAGCAGATGTGGAAAAGACCACGCATCTGACCTGGCTGCCGGGATATACCGCAGCTTCGCACGATGTTTATTTCGGCAACAGTTTCGAGGATGTTAATGCCGGGACAGCCGGCACGTTCAAAGGCAACCAGAAAGCTGCCAGTTTCGCGCACGGTGTCGTCCTGGAATTGGGCAAAACGTACTACTGGCGGGTCGATGAGGTCGAGAGCAATGGCACAACCAAGCATAAGGGCCATGTTTGGAGCTTTACGGTGGCGACGCACGTTATTGTGGATGATTTTGAAGGCTACACCAGTTTCCCGCCCGACAGAATATTTGAGGCCTGGCGAGACGGCCTTGGCTTCGGTAAGCCCGGCGAGCCATTGTACCAGCCCGGCAACGGGACCGGCTCAGTGGTAGGCAGCGCCGGCCCGCCATTCGTGGAACAGAGTCCCGATTTAATCGGGATTCACGGCGGCAGCCAGTCGATGCCGTACTTCTTTGACAACAACAAGCAGGGCTTTATGAAGTACTCCGAAGCAGGGTTGACGGTCAGCCGACCGCGGGACTGGACCAAATACGGCCTTAAGGCGATGTCTTTGTGGTTCAGAGGCTGGCCGGAGTCGATGCGCAGCTTTGTGCAAGGCCCGGCCGGCACCTACACGATGACCGCCGGCGGCGAAGATATCTGGTATGCGTCCGACCAATTCCATTTCGCCTGGAAGAAGCTGGCGGGCGTAGGCTCAATCGTGGCGAAAGTCGAGAGCGTCGATCACACAGACGACTGGGCCAAGGCGGGCCNNTGGAGCCTGGCTCGAAGTTTGCCGCCGTGTACATTACACCGGCCTATGGATGCAGATTCCAGGCCCGCTTGACAACCGGTACCGGCGCTGTAAGCGACACATCCATCGCCACGGACGAACAAAAGGCAATTCAAGCTCCGTATTGGGTGAAATTGGAGCGCACTATCGCCGGCGAATTCAACGCCTACTACTCCAGCAACGGGGTCAACTGGACCTCAATGGCGTGGAATCCACGAAATATTCAAATGAATCTGGATGTTTATGTCGGTCTGGTGGTTACCTCGCACAACGTGGCGACGGCGTGCCAGGCGAAATTCTCCAACGTCAGTTTTCCCGCCGG
>JAFNGF010000352.1 GCA_017885385.1 Planctomycetota bacterium | reverse complement strand
AAGTCAAGGGTTCGGTAGCTCGGCGGGGCTTGTGCGGCGACGTTTACTTAGTAAGCACACCACCCGGACCGCGCATCACCGACTTGAAGGTGGACACATCGGTCCGCAATAAGCAGCTCACTCTTGATGTGGCGCTCGATGGACTTGTGCCGAATGCACAATACGTCTTTCGTGCGCGGATTATGAAGGATGGCTGCAGCATCAAGGAATTCACGAGCCGGGCGTTCCGGGGGAGCGATCTCAAAGAGGGCCGCATCGCGTCGCATTCTGCTGATAATGTGAGTATGCAACAGGCTGCACCCAGCCACAGTGGCATAAAAGCCGTCCGCAGAGGTCATAAACTGTCTTTGGGGAAACCAGCTTTTTACTTCCGCAAGCATCTGCTGGGCCATTTCTATAAGGCCGGGGCCATTTTTGCGGTGCAGCCTCATAGCTGTTCTTGTTCAACAGCCCAAGCCCTTGACACGCCTTACACCCTTTGCCGTCGCCACCGCAGTAGACACAAACCGCGTAGGGCATCGCCGATTTGAGCGTGCGGCGTAAGTTCTCGTAGTCCGCCTGGAACCGAGTGGTATTCAGAAGGCTGAAAACAGGGTCCCTCTCGTATCGAGATGCTTTACAACGGAATCTCGAATACCGGTCAGGTCACCTATCAAAGCCTTAATGACGGACTGGCCGATATAGACCGCCTGCAGATGTTCTGGGATCACCCGGCCAACAGCGTCCTTGAGCGGCTCTCGTGACCTGTGTTCCTTCTCCTGTGACCGTTGAGTGTAGGGAATGCCGTCCTTAGTTTGAACCTCGATCTCATTGCTGCGAGAAAGGGGTAAACTGGTTGACCCCTGCGCCGTTAACAATTCATCTTTGATTTTAGAAACATATTGCTTGGTTACTCCCACATGTCTTGCGATGGCCGAGAGCGTCTTTTTGGACCAGCTCTTGTCGGTCAGGATTGTCTCGATAATCTTCCTGGCAACGCCTGGCTGCCGAGGGAATCCGTGTGCTTTGTTGGCCGAGAAAGAAAGCCAAAGCGCGTCCCTTTTTGTCCCATTTGTGACATGAGCCGACAACATTGTCCGGCCCAGCTTTCTCGCGCACTGATAGCGATGAAAGCCATCCCACAGCCAATGGTCCTTGCCGTCGAAGACAAGCTCAACGGGTGGAAAGTCAGTCCCATCTTGCATCAAGGCGATATACCGGCTAATCACCGCTTCGTCTATTGGCCGCTGCTGTATTGCCGCATCGACCATGACTAAATCAAGTCGAACATCCATAGTTCAAATCTCCAATTAGGCGACCCACTTTCAGAACCCTGTGCCTATGCTCTGCCCGCTTCGGCTTGAAGTCCAGATTGTTCGGGTTCCGCTCGCAACGTCTTTCGATGTCACGAAGGACTTCCGGTAAGATGTCACCAAGTCTCACTGGCTCAGACATTTTCGATTTGCTCTTTGTAAGGGCACTAGTAGCGGCCCAACGGCCCCCCAGCCTTTCCTTCTCATATTCCGACGCCTGAACGCGTTGCACGACCTGGGTTTGCGGCATTCCAGGTTTTTTTTCCAAATTCTCCTGCTCACGAGCCGGTCAATATGGTATAAATAAAGGTGGTGAAGTCTCTGTAGCTTTGCCGGAATCGCCCGTGGATTTAGAGTCATTTGGCGGTCCTGGCAGGGCTTTGCGGCCGCCTGACAAGCACACCCTCCTTGACAGACGTCCATTGTCTGCTGTATGTTCTTAGAGCGTCTACGTTAGACGCTGCAAATAAAGAAAGAAAAATAGTTGCTGGAGGTTCCCTTACGTTGAAGAAAAGGTTTTTTACATTGTTCAGCTCCTGCCTGGCTCTCGTGTTCGTCTTGCCCCTGGCACCCGTGATCGGCGCCCCCAATCAGATTCAGAAAGGAGAGATGGCCGGATACCTGCTCGTCCCTAACGAGAAAGTTGAAGAGACGTATAATGCCGGGTTCTCCATGTATGTAGCAGCCTGGCCTTTGTTGCAGGAATACCCGGGGCATCGTTTTCAAACAGGTTTGTTCGGCACCTGGATGCACGCTCAGTATGACGGTGCAAAGCCTGCCAATCTGTATTCCGATATCGAGGGCGGCCTGGGCTGGTGGCGAGACACGCGGTTTCCCACGGAAACGCCGAAGTTCATTATGGGCGGGGTGGCCCTGAATTTCAGTGAATGGGCCAACGGACCCGGGGCCGGCAAAGGAAGGGACTGGGATAAACCGAAAGGCAACTACGGTGTGGCACAACTCAGTCCCTGGTTGCTGTGGCCCATGGATGGCCTGAATCTGAAACAAGGTACGTGTGGTGAACTGTTCGGCTACGGGTACCTGCCGCTTCCTCTCACCACGGCCAAATCCACCACCGCCAGGAAAAACGTTCCTACCGGAGATAACTGTTGGACTTTGTTTCTGAACACGCGAAACTTCAAAGGCCCGGTTGCTTTCTTCACCCCCTATTTCTGGTCCCGCGCGGCTGTTGACGACCCTCGCCTGGGTGGAATGTTTCTGGATACCTGTCCCTCCCAGCCAAATAGGGCTTTGCAGATGGAAACCCAGTATATCCCCAGCGTCCAGTCCCTTGACGAGAAGGGGGAGACCTACGCCCGAATAGCCCCAACCTCGTTCCCCCGAGGGCCGGAGGGCGATTCGGTGGTCGTGCACCGTGTTACCTCCTACAGCAAGAAGGCGCTCTGGGATGCCGTGAAGACCTGGTTTGAAGGCGGGAGCCCCGGCCAGCGGCGTCATCGACCCCCTGGGGGCCAGTGTGCACAGCTTTCCCGGACGAGGCGGGGCAACCTGGAAGATCTATACGCCCCCTGTCCCCAGGGAAAAAAACGTGCCTCTTGCCTGGAATTCTTTTGCGAGTCCCGTGGCACCTGATTCAAGCACGTTCGGGTTCCGGTGGAACTACCAACTGGTTACGAGAAAAGATTCGAAGGATGGCCCACTGGTGACGCTCCCCGAATACTTTCACCTGGTGAATGATAATAATAAGAAGGCGGAGTGGGTTGTGGTGCGCCCCGAAGACGTTCCGGTTGAAACAGGACTGGCCAAGGTTAGCTTCAGTCGGCCCATCGAGGATCCCCCCAAACCCTACGTCACTCCTGACCATGCGGAGAGCTGCTGGAAGAAGCCTGGCCCCGTGGCAGGACCTTTCCAGGCGCATCCGGGGGACGGCAGCGTGGTGACGTACTACTGGTATCGATTCGCCGACCAGCCTGCATTGCTCAACGCCGATTTAACGGATAAAGAGCGGGAGAGCCTGCAGGCGCGGGTGGAAAAACTCCACCGGAACTGGAAAAAAGACCGCGACTACCTGGCACCACCCACGATTGGAAAACTGGCGGATGTTGACCCGGCCTTGATTGTGACCCCTCCGCCGGGCTTGGAGGCAGGGTATGTACCCATCGCCACACGACAAGCAGCGGAAGAATAGGCTAGCTTAGGAAGAATTCAATTCAAGTCCAGGACAACACGAAACCCGACGCCGACGCCGCGACCGCGCGGCCCAGTGCGCTTCTGGTTGGCTGGTGGGGCCGGTCCTGACGATTTCTGCTCTTCCTGATTATTCTTTCCCGCCGTGCTTGTACAGCAGTTCGACCGTTGCTTGACACAAGCGCTGTCTACCCGATATGATTCGACAGAGACGGCAGGTGATTTTGATTCAGCTATGTAGGAGTCTTTCTATGAACACATTCATATGCAACATCAATCTGTTGCTGTTCATTCTCTTATTCACGACGACCAACATTTCAAAATTGTACGGCGCTGCCGAAGACAATTTCTATGCTGTTCCCACGTATGAATGCATCGGGCTATATTTCAAATCTCCGGACCTCGGAGACTGTAATGTCCAGTTCAGGCAAAGCGGAACAGCCACATGGCGACAAGGTTATCCCTTCGTTCATGATCCGCGCGATAATGAGTATCGTGGGAGTATCATCGGTTTGAAACCACACACGACCTATGAGATCAAAGTCACTCTAAATAACAATACCTGCGAACTAATATGCAAAACGAGGACCGATCATTTTCCCATTGGGAAGATAACCTACTTGGAAGGCGGTACCCACTCAAAACCGTTAGTTATTACCGAATCTGGTACAGCAGAAGGTTATCACCTAATCATGCCGGCAGAAGATTCAAAAGCGACGATTGACGTTCGCAATTCAGAAGAGCACACCTGCGTGATCGACGCCGATTACGTCATCGTTCGTGGAGTTGAATTCAAGAACGCTGAAATTCACGGTCTCTTGATCAAACAGCAACGTCATGACAATGTCATCGAAAACTGCCATTTCACATTCTGGGGCAGGATAGGCGGCCCGATGACGTATGGGAACCAAGGCGACACAGACAGCGCGATCTACGCTGAGCGTGGCTCGGGCAACCTCACCATTCAGCGCAATTTGATTGAGAATCCACGAGGCGCATCGAATGACTGGGACACGGGCCATCCGGCCGGCCCCCAGGCCATTACCCTCATCAATTCGAGCGGCGGAAACGTCATTCGCTACAATGAGATTCGATCAACAGAAGATCACGGCTTCAATGATGCCATCGGTGGAGCGTCCAATTACAGTTTTGAAGGAAGCCCCAATCGCGACTCCGACATTTACGGAAACATCATTGCGAATGTGTGGGATGATGCGATTGAAAGCGAAGGGGCAAACATGAACGTTCGGATATGGAACAACTATATCGAAAAAACGTTNNGACCCCCTTGGCGGAAGCATGATAAAAGTGGGCCAGCGAGATGAGTTTGGGGGAGGAAGGAAGTTTGTTTTTCATAACACGGCGATTCAACCCAAAGGCGCATTTCATGTTTTTAGCGGCCATGTCAATCCAAACACAGTTACGCGAAACAACATTTTTGACTGCCCGGGCCGGCTGACATCTTCACGAGAGGTCGAGACGCCTTGTGATTTTGATTACGACCTTTTTACAGGTATGGATCGAGGTATTGCTAAAGAAAGACACGGTATTGGAGGCAATCCCTCATTTGTAAAATCGTATGCTCTGGAATTTTATCCTTCGTCAACCACCACTGAGATCAAATGGGGCAAAGTTCCGATCCAACAGGGGGATAGAACCGTGACCCTAACCGATCCGGTAACGACAGTCCCCAATCCCGTTGTCGATTCGGGAGTGAGACTTCCAAATTTCAATGATGATTACACGGGAAAAATGCCTGACCTGGGTGCCTTTGAGTTGGGACGACCGCCGATACGTTTTGGCCGAAGGGCAACAGGTAACCTCTGGGCACCCTGGGAACTTCACTAACACCATCATTGAAAAACCCCCCCCTTTACCGCCGGTCAGCAACTGGTAACGGTCATTGAAACCGTTGGTTACTCTTCCCGCCAATCTACTCGAAATATCTGAGTCTGACGTTTCTACTATGGTCATGGAGAAAACCATTATACGTGCAAACAAAAAGGTTCAAATCTAACACCAAGTCTAAGCCTTTTAGCTAAAAAACCAGAACGCACAAGGATCGCATGTCACGAGTCCACAGCAAATAGTTTGAATGTCAGCTTTCTTAGATTCTATGAAAACTGAAGTTGCACTAGTGCTGGCAAATACTTATGAGGACTGCCTGAGAATCGTGCGAACGCCAAATGAGGCCGAGAGTAGCTACTTTCGTGGGCCCACACTAGGCCTAATGCGCTGGTGGAGCCTGTCCAAAGGAATTTCTGCAAGTTCTCTTACGGGCAGTTGCTGTCGAGAGATAGTCGTACTCTTGCAGAGACGACGCAATTGTTCATAACCAACCGGAAGCAGATCAGCTGCCGCCCCAAGATCCCTCTATCACGCGAGTTCCTGAAACCTCTCATAAGACATGGACTAATTTTCGGAGGCAAGACCACCCATTCAAAAGTATAACGATAATGGCCCTCAAAGCTCTTTCCACTGTCCGGGGATGGGGACGGGAAATTGGCCGTTTTCGTCGGCTTTAACGAGTGCCGGACTGTCGTAGTTCAGGTCGTCAAGATAGTCGCAGAACTGGAACTTGGACTTCATCATCTGGTCCCAGGTGACTGTCTGGCCTGTGTGACAGGCGGCGCGGCCCATGAGCGATGTGAGGTCTGAGTAGACCGCGCGCTTTATTTCATTATGCGGCCGATCGTTGCGGATGCTGTCGATGAAGACGTTCCACTCGTACTGCCAGGGACTGTAGACGTCCTTTGTGGGCGTCCATGCGATGTTGTCCTTGTCGATCCGCTGGTCCTTGAACAGGTAGCGGCATGGGTTCTGCCGGAGAACTGCGCGGCGCACTTGGTACCGTGAATGTAGGTGGCGAACTCACTGTGCGTTTTGTCGATACGGCGAAACCCACAGAAGGCTTTGGTTCCGTCGGCGAAGGTGAACTCCATCGAGTAGACGTCGATGTTCTGCCCGAAGTCCTTGCTGCGGGGTACGCGGCCGCCCATACCGTGCGCGGAAACCGGCCACATGTCCTTGATCCAGCAGCACTCATCAATCTGGTGGATTAGATTGTCCACCATGTGGCCTGAGCCCACCCAGAACAGATGTATCTTGCCGAACTGGAGTTGATTCATCAGGTTGTTGGCGCCGTCCCCCTGATTGCTGAGCCAGCTGCCACCCCCCAGTCGGTTGGCGCGGATCAGGGGTATCTCGCCCATAGCGCCGTCGCGGATTCGCTCGATCAGCGCCTGGCGGGCTGGAGAGTGACGGCACTGGAGTCCTGCAGCGACCTTGACGCTCTTTTTCTCCGCTTCCTCGCCCGCGCGGAGCAGCCGATGTAGACCGCCCGGATCGGGCGCGAACGGTTTTTCCATGAAGACGTTGATGCCCTTGCGGATGGCATACTCAACGTGCACCGGCCGGATATAGGCTCGCGTGGTGCACATGGCAATGTCGCCGGGCTTAAGGATGTCGATGGCCTTACGGTAGGCGTCAAAACCAATGAACTTGCGGTTCTCGGTAACGTCGACCTTATCTTTGAACCTTCCCTGGAGCGCCTTATACGACGACTCCAGTCGACTCTGCTGGAGATCGGCCATAGCGTACAGCTTGACTGGCCCGCTGTCAGGAACAGACAGGGCGTCGCCGACGGCGTCGCCGCCTCGCCCGCCGCAGCCAATCAGCGCCAGGCGGATCGTATTGTCTTCGCCGGCAAAAACGGCGGGCGCGAGACTGCTGAGCACCGCCGCGACTGCAGCGAGCGAACCGGTTTGTTTGAGAAACTGTCGACGGTTGACTTTGGACTTGTCGATTGGTTGAGTCATGTCTGTCTCCTCGATTGATGATTGAATTGATAGGGCTTTCTTAGTATATGTGCAAGGATAACGCATCCGGGGCGATGAACGCAAGAAAAAGCAACTGAGATTTTCCGTTTGGTGTCATAGATGGCGCTCGTGCACACTTTACTTCATGTGATACCGCGTACTGCATCTGATTTCAATCGCTCTGCCCGTCAATGTAGCCCGTTTTCCCGTCAGAATCCGTCAATCTTCTGCCCCCGCGTGCTCCTGACGAAGAGAGGAGCGGGAGCCACTTTTTCGTGGTACCGGTGTTCAACATGTGACCTGTTACCAAATAGTTTAGTAGTCGCAGTTTCCAAGTTTCATGGGAATTGAGGTTACATTAGCTTTGACAGACAGTTACGACAACTGGCCGAGAATCAGGCAAGTGCCAAGAAGGGCCATTTTGGGGCATGTTTCCTGCGTGCGCACTTGCCGTCGCAGGCTGGCAGGACCGGTCCAAAAGCTTCTGTCGATTCATACGGAGCGACCCTTCGTAGGTCTTCGCTCTTGGAGCTGTTTTGTTCACTGCCGATTCGCCTGTTGGTGAGGGAATTGGTGGGGGAGAGAGTTAGAGTGGTGCAGAATTGGACATTTCCTTTCCGTAGCATCACCCCGATATAGAACGACCGTTGGGAAGTTATCATAGGCAGTTGTTTTGTTGTTGTCTACATGGAGGGGCAAGGCATTTTCTATTTTCTGGGCAAGGCGAACATAAACCCTGTCTCGAGCGAAGTCGAGAGAANNGCGCAACCGCGCCGGGGCAGTTGACTATCCAGCAGCTAAAGCAGCTGTACCGCTATGATTGCGTAAACTGCGATACTGAGCTTTTTGGCGTGATCGCTGATCCGGTTGCTCATTCGCTAAGTCCCGCCATTCATAATGTCTGCTTCGCTGAAAGGGATATGAACAAATTGTACCTGCCGCTATTGGTGCAGGGCGGCCGGCAAGAGTTTGACCTGTTTTTGCACAGTATCATCACCAGGAAGTGGCTGGACTTTCGCGGCTTTAGCGTGACAATCCCGCACAAAGAAAACGCCCTTAAATATGCCAAGGCAAATCGTGGCTTTGTTGAACCGTTAGCGGAGAAAATCGGTGCGGTTAATACTCTTGTTATCGAGTCACGAGCGACCAGCGACGAGCGACGAATAAAGGCCTACAACACCGATTATGCTGCCGCGCTGGATGCGATTATTTGCGGGATGGGTATATCGAGAGCCGAATTGAAAGCCCTGCCTGTCGCAGTTGTCGGCGCAGGCGGTGTCGCAAGGGCGATAGTTGCCGGCCTGAGCGACGCCGGAGCTAAAATCAAGATTTACAACCGCACGGTAGAAAAGGCAGAAAAACTTGCAGCCGAGTTTGGCTGTAAGTTCGCGGGTCTGGACGATCTGGCAAATCTGGATGCAAAATTGCTGATAAATTGTACCAGTATTGGAATGCACCCAAATGTGGACGAGACACCTGTGCCGGCACAGTATCTGAAAACCTGTCTCGAGCGAAGTCGAGAGAAGAGTGTGTTTTCCAGCCCAAACCAAGCAGGAGGAGCTGCCACTGAAACTATATCACCTGAAATTCCAAAACCGCTACAAATGATACGGATGGCGCTGGGGACGGCTCATCATACGTCGCGCCTGTTCGTCGCCGACGACCTCCTGTTTCGCCTGATCCCAGTGAAGCTTGCGACCCAGGATGTAGGAAAGGTTACCCAGGATACAAAGGTTGGCCACGCCAACACTGGCTTCGATGTTCATAATCGTCTTGGCACCTGTCTTGATCCCGTTAAACCAGTCTTCCTTGTGGCCTGGGCTTTTGTATACATCCTGGGCCCCGGCCGGCGGCTTCCATTCGCGGGCCTTCTTCTCTACCCACGTGCCGCCGTCACCACCCCAGTGCACAAATGTGCCCTTGGTGCCATGATAGACTGCACCATAGTCAGGACGGGTGATCTTGCCCCCAGGTTCCTTCCCTGTCCTTTCTTCTGCTGGCACCGCATTGCCAGTGTGTTGATTCCAGGTCAATACCCAATCAGGGTTCTTGAACGTGTAGGTCACGTCCATAGTCACGGCACTGTCCCACAGGCCCTTGGTCGGAGGAGTGCCTGTCGCTTCGATGGTGACCGGCCCGGTGCCATCCGCGCCCATCCACCACATTGCACAACTCATCACGTGGGCACCGCGGTCACGTATCTGACCAGCACCGGATTCCATAATCCAACGGAACGTGCCGTGACAATACCTCTTGTTGTACGGCCGCCAACGCAGGGGACCCAGCCAGAAGTCCCAGTCTAACTCTGGCGGAGGGTCGCTGTCCGGTACCGGATTGCCGTCTTCGGGGCTATTGTAGTGAAAACAGGTTACCTTGTCGATGTGGCCAATGTTACCGTTGACGAGGTAGCGATGCGCAAGATATGCTTCCGGCTGAGAACGTCCCTGCGAACCCACCTGAATTGATACCTTGTTCTGCTTGGCTGCAGCAATCATCGCATAACCTTCCTCGATGGTGCAGCAGGCCGGTTTTTCGACATAGACGTGCTTGCCGCATTCGGCTGCATGAACTGTCTGAACCGCGTGCCAGTGGTCAGGTGTGCTGATAACAACCGCATCGATGTCTTTGCGTTCGAGAATGTAACGGTAATCACGATAGGGCTGTACAGCCGCGCCGGCCTCTTTCACCGCCCTAGCTAATCGGTTCTCGTCTACGTCACAGACCGCTGCGATATTTACAACCCCGGCTTCTCGGAACCCTTTCATGTCACTCAGGTGGTATCCACCCATCCCGCCGACGCCGATAAAGCCTATTGTTATACGTTCGTTCGCCCCCGTTCTGCCCAGCGATGCCAACACGTTTGGCCGAATCAAATACGGGACGCCTACGGCTGCCCCCGCCGCAGCGAGGAATTCACGCCTGTCAAGCTGCTTTGTTCGTTTCATTGTCCTATCGCCTTTCAGACCTGATATCACACTATCGAATTGCTCCACGCTCCCGCAGAAAACCCCGCAATACATTGCGGGGCTAACCGGTTAACCCCGCCATCACTATGGCGGGGTCTGATTCCAATCCTCATCGTTCGCAGTCTGACCCTATTGCAGGGGTTTGACATCTGTCTTTTTCGTAGGCACTAGCTTCACACACGCAAGGCCGCGGACCTTTGCTCCACGCTGCCGCAACGACTGGGCGATGTTGAGTTTAAAGTCTTCGGGTGCCGCTTTCAGTCCGGCTTCGAGTGCGGCAACAGACTCCCTGCCCGGAATACGTTGCAACACCATCCGTGTGTCCTCCTGCAGCTCTTTGTTCGACAGCAGTGCCGCAATCGGCTTGATAGATTCCTCTCCGCCGATCTCGGAAAGCATCCACAGCACCTCGCGTCGGACAGGCGTTGGCTGATCGTTGCCCAAAAGCCCCATCAACTCGGCAACCACCGCTTTCTTCTCGTCATCAGCCCCCGGACGACCGGAGTGGCGGACAATCTTCCACAGTCCGTGCTTCGCCGCACGTGCGACTTCGAGCTCCTCATCCGTCATCACTCTCGCCAATGGCTTAACCGCGGGGGCTCCGACTTTGCCGGCGCCAAGCCAAGCCTCGGTTCGCACCTTGTCATTAGTGTCCTTAATCTTGGCAATCAATGCGTCCACAGCGTTTTCATGTGCTGCACCAGATATTCCAGTGGTCCCAGCCGCAGCCGCTAATGACGCCTTCTGGAGATTGTTGACAGACATATTTGAAACCCTCTATCGTTACTTGCTTTTCTCAGATTACTTCTGAATCACGAGGCATTGTACCTCATCTGCCTATTTGGTCAATGATTTGTTTTGGCGATTCCCGGCAGGACTTGTTCCGAGCGCAGCCGAGGAATCTGCTCCCGAAACACGCCCGAATCACACGAGTCTCACTCGGTAGGCCCCTCGACCGGGCTCGGGGCAAGCTTTTTGGTGCGGCCTCTCTGGTTTCGGATGGCTGCTTTTGGATAGGAGGTGATGAAGATGGAAGCAGAAAATGCCGATTACCCCCCATCGTGATGGGGGGGGTAATCGGTTAACCCCGCCATCACTATGGCGGGGTTTCAGAAGACTTCAAACGTAAGGTCACCCAGTGGGAGGCAACAGGTGTGTTCGACAGGATCGTGGCGAAGATTGACCAAATCCTCTAACAGCGAGACACATGAGGGTACAACTGACTGAGGCGGCCCTTGACGAGGGACGCCTTTGACGGAGCCATGCGCAAGCCAGCGGATGAGCGTGGGTACCACACCGTTTTCCGAGCCAGAATAAGCGCTTGCAATCCCTCCAAAGAAGCATCATAATAACGTCTGAGTCAGGGCCCAGGAGTTCAAGTGCTATACACTACGGAGAACTCGCCATGAAACAAGATTCTCATACATCGAATTCAATGTTGCGGAAGTCCTCACGTCGGCACGTTTTGAAGTGGAGCGGGAAGGTGGTTGCCGCGTCCGCATTGGCAGGTATCGGCATCCCGGCAATACATGCGGCGGAGGATAACACCATTCGACTGGCCCTGATCGGCTGCGGCGGGCGTGGCAGCGGGGCGGCGGCGAATGCGTTCGATTCGCCGAATGGGCCGGTCAAACTGGTGGCGATGGCGGACTTCTTCGAGAATCGGCTGGCCAATGCCCACAAGGTTTTGAGCGAGCAATACGGCACGCGGATGGATGTGCCGCCGGAGCGGCGGTTTGTGGGCTTCGACGCCTGGCGGAAAGCGATTGATTGTCTGCGCCGGGGCGATGTGGCGATGCTGACCGGCTACGCGGGCTTTCGTCCTGGGCAACTGGAATACGCTGTCGAGAAGGGCGTGAACGTGTTCATGGAAAAGTCGTTTGCGACCGATCCGCCAGGCGTGCGGCGCGTGATAAGGGCTGGAGAAGCCGCCGAGAGAAAGAACCTCAAGATCGCCGCCGGCTTGCAGTGCCGCCATTCGCGAAATCGTCACGAGCTCATCAAACGCATTCGCGACGGGCAGCTTGGCGACATCCAACTCATCCGCGCTTACCGGATGCAGCCGTGCGGGCCGTTGGGCCAGCGGCCGCCGGCCGAGAAAGACCTGCATTGGCAGATTCGCAACTTCACCCATTTCCTTTGGGTTTCGGGCGGATTATTTGCCGAGATGAACATTCACCAGATCGACGAGATCTGTTGGATCAAGGATGCCTGGCCGGTCTCCGCGCACGGCATCGGCGGGCGCGTGGCCAACAGCACCGACTGTGGCCAGAACCTCGACTCGTTCACCATCGAGTGGACGTTCCACGACGGCACCAAGGCGTTCGACGTGGTCCGCTGGCTCCCGAATTGCCATACCGAATTCGCCACCTACATCCATGGGACGAAATGCGCGGCGCAGTTCTCCGGCAGCAATCATGAGGCTACGGTGCATATCTACAAGGACCAGCGTTGCGCTCGTGACAACATCGCTTGGAGTGCGCCAAAGGAAGCCGTCACGCCCTGGCAGGCGGAGTGGGACGTGCTGCTTGAGGCCATCCGCAATGACCGTCCGCACAATGAGGCGAAACGCGCCGCTCTGTCGAATCTCGCCGACATCATGGGCCGGGCGGCGGCCCACTCCGGGAAGATCATCACTTGGGACGAAGCGATGGCCTCCAACTTCCAGTTCTGCCCGAACATCGACCGCCTCACCGACGACAGCGCTCCACCGGTCCGGGCCGACGCCCAAGGCCGCTACCCGGTGCCGATCCCGGGGCAGTGGACAGAGATTTGAGTTAGTCTCGTGGAATGTGACGTCGTAGAGACCGCAATGGCGATCAGCCATCCCTGCTCGGGATTCGGAGCGAACGGGTAGGTAGAGTCATACCCAAGCCCACGGATTCGCGCGGGGATTCCTCGGGGCTGTGGCTGTGAAGGCTGGCCACTCAGCGACGCATCGTGGTTGTGGCCACCCGTGACGAGCGACGGGGCCGGGGGGATGAGCAGCCGACAAGGCTGCAATCGAGCTGGTGGAAGTCCAGCCGGGTCAATTGCTCGTGTCGGACGCGCACTGAACATCGCCATAGAAGTAGGGTATGCTCCGCATACCACCAAATTGGCCTGGGGTCGCTCTTACGCATCTTTGGCTTTTTTCAAACCAAATGGATTTATTTTCTTCGCCGCAGCAGAGCCAACCCACCAAGACCCAGCATTGCCACTGTCGCCGGCTCGGGAATAAGAGCCATAACTTCTGCACCCGTCAACGCTTGGTTGTAGATGCGGACGTCGTCAATCTTACCCGTGAACAGACGACTCGTATTCTGGGAGTCTCTACCTATGTTGACGGGCTGAGTGGTAAGGTTTATAGTCGTGCCGATGGGAATAACAGCCGGACTACTATTAGTGGCTCTCAATAGTCCGTCAACGTATAGTTTGAGTTCACCTACAGCACTGTCATAAGTCCCAGCCACATGGTGAAATTTTCCGTCGGCGAACACAGCAGCCACGGTAGCCGGAGGGATATTGGTCACGTACCAGCTAAGATTGGAGCCGTGGAAGTACATTTCCAACGTGTCGTTAGACTTAACCTTTATTCCGACCTCGTCCCCATTTTGTACAATTGGCTTGTCCTTTGCGATCTCGATATCTGGTATTATCCAGGCTGCGAGCGTAATTGCAGTGGTAATGTCAAAATATGCAGGATTGTCGCCCAAGTCCACATAGCTGCTAGGCTGACCAGCCCTGTTATCTAAGACCAAATAGCCGTTCTCGACCTTTGCGTTACCATTGGGCGTACCGTTAAGACCGTTCCCGCTGGAGTCGTTGAAATTGCCATTGAACTCGTACTGGGCTACCAATGCACCCGAGGCACTGCCCACCATACTAAGCACGCCAACCAAACAAATCAAAAACACCACTTTTCTAAACATTGTCGTCCTCCTCTTTTTTCAAAGAAAACCCATCTCTACAAGCCGAAACACCTGTTCTTTCGACAAATATAAACGCTACGCACCTCCCTCTGCTTGTCGAAACACAAGCAACAAAGAATCTTCACCAAACCTTGTGCCCCTCTCCAGTTATTCAAGCCTTGTCTTTGCCCCTCCTCTCTTACGGGAGGCTTTGTCTGAGCCGCTGGTTGAAATGCTGATAACTTAATTGCGAATTATTACCCTCTCACTCCAGCTATGCCCCTGACTCACTCTAAATCAATTCCGCAACGACTCTGCCCAAAAACTTGACTCTTCCGCAATCAGAAAACAACAAGACGCGGAATTTAACAATCTCATTTACCTATTTATACCAGACTACCTGTCTTCTCGTCAACAAAATTCTTCTAACGTTCTGCTGAATCTCGAGTCAAAACTGTTGTGAAATGCATAAACCCGATATTTACAAGCTCTTGCAAATATTCCATAGAAGAAAGTCCACCCTCAAAATCCAGTTGCGGTACGCGTATAAAGCCGTTAAGAAGTTTTGCTTGCTTCCCATCGGCAGAAATGGCATAGGTAAGGCATTTGGTCAGGAGAGAGCTTCAGGCAGTTTCCAGGGGTAGGAAACTGCTTGAAATCGCCGATTTCAGCTCCATAATTGGGGCCTTTGCCCGAAGAAAAAGGCTGAAGAAATGCCCCAATCCAAGGAAGTTATCAGGCAAATCAAAAAGACCATCCGCAAAAAGTTCTCCGCCGATGGCCTGGAACTCTTCTTCAGTGGTCAAGCTTGGCAGCCTAATCCCACCGGCTTTGGCGGGAGCGATTTGTGGGTAACGAGGCGCGCTACGAAAAATCACCCCTGGGGCGAACCCGAAAATCTCGGCCCAACGGTCAATACTGGCAGGATTGAGTGTGAACCAAGCATCTCCGCCGACGGCCTGTCGCTATATTTTGGCTCAGATCGGACCGGCTGGAGCATCTGGGTAACAACGCGCAAAACGAAAGACGAACCCTGGGAAGAGCCGGTCAATCTCGGCCCGACGGTCAACTCGGGTGGTGCTTGAGCACCAAGCATCTCCGCCGATGGCCTGGTGCTATTTTTTGACTCCACGCGGCCCGGTGGGTATGGCAGCGGTCCGTATGGTGTCGGCGGCCTGGTGGGGCAGAACTACGGTGATGTCACCAAGTGTTTCTGGGACACTCAGACCTCGGGCCAGGCCACGAGTGGCGGCCGGCACGGGCCATGCACCAAGCATTATCAAGATCGCGGCCCAGTTTGTCGTTTTCTTTCTCATAGTCATTTTGCCAAGCGTCCTGAAATTCCTCAAGCACTGATAGAATACCACGAGTGAGCGAGTTCCGCCATCAAGGACTCGTTGTTTGTCCATCTTGCGCCTCTAATGCCGATTCGCCCGTTGGTGAGAGAATCAGCGGGAGAGTGGTTCGAATTTCAGCCATCACCCCGACATGGAACGCTTGTCCCGAGCCCTGCCGAGGGAACTCCCCCCGAAAAGTGCGAGGACTAGTAAACTTGGAGGTAGACCCCTCGACCGACAGGCTGTGTCGCAACAGCATTTG
>JAFNGF010000351.1:14073-18449 GCA_017885385.1 Planctomycetota bacterium | reverse complement strand
AGGCGAGGTTGAGGTTGACACTGGTTGTACGCTCAACTGGGGCCCCGGCAACATAAACAGCGACCCGTTCTTCGTAACCGGCAGACTTGATAGCTTCTACCTTAGCCAGGTTGCCGCCGGCCAGCTCAGGAAGAGTCCTTGCGTTGACGCCGGCAGTAGCTATGCAAGCGACCTCGGCCTGGTTGGATACACTACCCGGACCGATGAGGTTGCTGATACGCTCAAGGTCGATATGGGCTATCACCATCCGACGGCACAGCCGTGCAGATTCTGNNGACTTGGTTTACGACGGCATTATCAACTTCCGTGACTTCGCCATCCTTGCTGAGAAATGGCTGGCAAAGGGCTGTTCCGACACTAATACCTGGTGCCAGGGCCGAGACTTTACGTTCGACACGCTGCTGAATATGGAAGACATCGCCTTCCTGGCTGATTGCTGGCTGGTCCGAGATACCGAGCCTCCGGTTCCCGATCCATCGCTGTGGGAGGTTGAGCCGTACGTGTCCTCACCGAGCTCAGTCACTATGGCTGCCGAGCTCGCGTTTGATGCCTGGGGCTGGAATGTGCAGTACTACTTCCAGTGCTTCCGCGGCAATTGCCACGACAGCGGCTGGCGGGATAGCCCGGCATATACAGACACCGGCCTGACCGCTGGCACTAGATATGCCTACAGGGTAAAGGCCCGTGACGAGATCGGCAACGAAACCGAATGGTCGATCGTCCGTTATGCCGGTGAAGAGGACAGGACGCCGCCGGCGCCGGCGCCGGAGTGGGAACGTGAGCCTTATGCACTATCAGATGATGCCATTGCAATGATAGCCACTCCAGCGTTCGACGATAGCGGTGTTGAGTATTACTTCCAGAGCGTATCTGGCGGCGGGCATGATAGCGGCTGGCTAAATGACCGCAGCTACACGGATACCAACATTGATCCGAATACCGAATATTGCTACAGGGTCAAAGCCAGAGATGGATCGCCCAACCATAATGAAACGGCGTGGTCAACCGTGGCGTGCGCCACTACGCTTCTTCCGCCGGACACGACTCCGCCAACGCCTAACCCGATGCAATTTGATCCAAATGGCGCTCCGCAGGAGATATATGGTGGTGGAGGCACATGGGATTACTATGCCACAATGACAGCAGTAGTGGCTGCTGATGCCAGCGGGTTTGTGCAGTATTACTTCGAGTGCGTTGACGCGCCAGGTTTAAGCAGCGGCTGGCAGGCCGCCAACACATACACTGTCCTGGTAGGCAGAAGTGGACAGGGCCTGCGTTTCCGCGTCATGGCGCGTGATCTATATGGGAACGTGACTGCCTGGTCACCTGCACTGCCGGCCTTACCATAGAGGTAAAGTGCCTAAAGTGATCTAAAGTGATAATTCATAGTTTTAGGCACTTTAGTCACTTGAAACTTTAGGCACTCAAGACTCGAGCTTTTTCCTTAGCGTCTGGTAGCCGTAGTGCATGAGCAGGTGATCAAGTATCACCAACGCCGTGTAGTTTTCGGCGACCGGCCAGACACGAGCGACAATTGTTGGGTCGCGCCTGGTGATGGCTGCGATCTCTTTGTTCTCCAGAGTGTATTTGTCAATCGTCCTCTGTGGCTTATTTATTGTGGACGTAGGTTTTACCGTGAGTCTGACCACGATGGGCTGGCCTGTGGTAAGACCGCCGGTGATGCCGCCGGCATTATTTGACTCGAATATTACCTTGCCGTTTTCAGCCCGCATTTGGTCGTTGTTTTGGCTGCCCGTCATGTCCTTGACCGCAAAGCCTGCCCCGACCTCGACGCCCTTGACCGCACCGATGCCGAGCATTCGGCCAAGCTCAGCGTCGAGCTTACAGAAAACCGGCTCACCCAGTCCTACCGGCACGCCCGTGACGATTACTTCGACTACACCGCCTGCTGAGTCACCCGTGGCACAGATGCGGTTGCAGGCATCCACCATCGCCTGGGCGGCATCAATGTCGGGACAGTTCAGTACCGGGTGCACGCCATATTTATCCCGAATCGCGGCGGGTTTTATCTTCGGGGCTTTGTCACGGATGACGTCGATTTGCTTCTCGATTTCTGCCAGCACTCTGGCTTTCTCGAGAAACCGCATCTCCATTGTAATCCGGCCTTTTACGTAGATCTCCTGGTAGAACGGGTCGAGGTCTCGCCGCATCTTCTTATAGTCGTTGGTGTGCGCTAACGCCCGCTCGTGAGGAACGTCCGGACAGCGGACGCCGGCAATTTCTTTCACGTAGGCGAAAACTTCAATGCCGCACTTCTTCAGGACCTTTTTGGCAACGTATCCTGCAGCCGCGATTGTGGAGGTGTAGCGTCCGCTAAAAAAGCCGGCGCCGATAGCATCATCGTCCGGCCCGTATTTTATGAATGAAGCGTACGATGCGTGGCCGGGTCGCGGCGTGCGGTTCGTGTCCTGGTATTGTTTGATGTGGACGAAATGTCGGTCGAGGTTGGGAATCAGGATAACTAAAGGCGTGCCGTTGGTGTGGTTTTTGTTGCCGGCGTTTTCAATAGTATCGGCGGCGTTCAGGCCCGAGTAGATGATCGGCAGGTCCGGCTCTTTGCGTGGACTGGATAGTTCATCCGCACCTGGTTTTCGAAGCAGCAGGTCGCCATAGATTTCCTGCTCGGTCAGAAGCATTCCGGGTGGAACGCCCTGGACGACAGAGGTTAGACCTTCCTGATACGAGCCGCCCGCCACCGTTACCTGAAAACATCGTCCGAGATGACAACCTAACATATTCGCAGAACTCCGTAACTAACGTTTTCCTATTTGGGCCCTTACTTAGTCATCTAAGCTTTTCGGATTATAGAATAGCCAATTAGCTTGAAATTACAAGAAATATTGGGTCACTCTCATTGTTTGCGTCCGTCTGCCTGTCAAGTTGGGGTTACGGACAAGAACGCGTGGATTGGCGGCAGAGTCGTAAATGCTGTTTCTTTGATTTGGCCGAATTATTTGTTGCTGTTTTTGTCTGCATCTTCGTAGCGTTTTACAAGTTCTGTGAGGTCCACGCAAGGTGCAGATCCCCACGATAATTTTCTTTGTAGCATTGATAATAGGTCGTTAGCCCATTCTTCGTAGTACCGCATTTCTGGAAATGCGTACCTTAATCTCTCGAAGGTTACGTTATAAGATATCACGGCGTCGTAACGCTTAAAGGGACCCTTTTGTTCTTTAGGGACGTAAAGTGAGAATGCAGCGTCTGGCAGACGTGGTGAGGGGTATCCGGAGCTGCCTAATAGATACCATACTTCTATTTTTATTTCCAGGAACTTATTCTTAATGGTAAATGTCGAAGATGCTTCATTGGCTCTTGTGAACGATACTTCGGTATTCTTGGGCAGGTTTAGTTCTATCTTTTCGTCCAATTCTGGGAATGCTTTAAGCCCATAAAATAAATTATTCCTAAATTCGCCCTTTATCCATTCCAGTGGTTTGGATTCTCCGCGGATAGTCGGGTGTGGAAACGCAAGCCATCTCAGGACTTCTCCACGGTGCAAAGCCAATTCAAAATCGGATGTAGTAAAAGAGTATCCTATATAGTATGCGATCAAGTATTCGGTCAGATTTTGAAAACATGTAACGTCAAACCGGGAAGTGTCAACAAAGTTGGCCTGCAGCATTTGTTTGATCTTTTCGGCATTTTCGGGGTTTTTATCTTTGAAGTTTTTGAGTATACGTCTCGCCTGGTCGTATGAGAGCGAAGTGATGGTACTGTCAAATCGTAACCCAAAAGGTAGTTCCATCGTGTTCAGATTGACCAGATATGTTACGGGGATTTCTACCTTGATGTTTTTGGGAGCATTTGAGGAATAAACAAGAAGAGCAACTAATATTCCCAAGCAGCAACAAAGGGTTACAAACGATATCCACGGTCTATTTGCAACTTGTTTTTCGGTAAACTTTTGGATTAAGCTCGGCAGTATTCCGACAATCAAGCTGATCAGTATTGAACCTAATATTATCTCTAAGAGATGTGGATTATCACGACTGTGATAGATGTAATAAACAGAATAAGCCCCACCAGTTGCTAGTAAAAGGGTTACTAGTGTTACTAACACCGAAATAATCTCTACCTTCACAAAATTCTCCTATGAACTATATCCGAGTTATCGCAAACCGGGCTGGTGCCTCATAAGAAAATGTCTGACCACGCTAATCCGTTATTTCCATTTTTGCGCCGAGATTTTGCATTAGTTCCACATAATTGGGGAACGTTACGCTCATCGCCTCGGCGGTATCAATGACACATCCGTCCTCCATCGCCAATCCTGCCAGCGATAGGGCCATTACGATTCTGTGGTCGCTTCTGCCATCGAGGTAATTCATACCGGGTGGCACGGCCATCTTGGCCGT
>JAFNGF010000351.1:13859-14050 GCA_017885385.1 Planctomycetota bacterium | reverse complement strand
TTCGCCTTCAGCGAAAGTGGCAGTCACAGCCATAGCCGGTAGTGCATCAGGGGTTCTGTTCATGTCTATCTCAATGCCCCGCAATGGTGCGGCCTTAATAGTTATGGAGTGTGCCTGAATAGTGATATTTGCGCCCATTGCCTTAAGATAATCGACCACGGCCTTATCCGGCTGGCTGTCGGTGAAATCCA
>JAFNGF010000351.1:0-13815 GCA_017885385.1 Planctomycetota bacterium | reverse complement strand
AGCCAGTCGAGCGTCATTTGCACGTAGTCAGGCTCATTAAGCAGCGTCACTTCTATTTCGCTATCCTTAGCTGCCAGCGGCGTGCATAAAACCAGGCTGGATAGATACTGGCTGGTAGATGCGGCGATAGATGTTTCTCCGCCCATCAGTTGGCCCGTTATCCGCAATGGGGCACAGCCTGTATTGTTGACGCTGATGCAGTTTGCCCCAAGATCATTCAGCGAATTTAGCAGCGGGCCAACCGGGCGGCTTTGTGTTTGTTCGTCGCCTGTGAAGGTGACAGTCTGGCCTTTTCTCACCAATGACGCTGAACCAATGGCGATATTTAGAGTTGTGCCGGAGTTGCCGACATCAACGACCTCTTTTGGATTTTTGATTTGGGCGGCTGTGCCGGTTACTTTCCAGAGCGTTGGTTCGGGTGTGTCAATCTGAGCACCCAGTGCTCGATAGCAGTTGACGACCGCATCTGTGTCACCTGAGATAAGCGGATTGCGAATGGTGCTCTGCCCCGAAGCCAGAGACGCGATCGCCACAGCCCGGATGGTATGCGATTTCGATGACGGAATCAGAACCGTCCCTTTTAGGCGGGACTTTCTGACAATAAGCTTCATGTTCACCTACAAAATTCGAATATCGAATATCGAAATGCAACCCAAATCTGAATGACCAAAATTCAAAATTAGAAATGTTTTGGTCATTTAGATACTTGAATTTCGGTATTGTTTCGTGCTTCGCATTTCGAATTTAGGGTTTACGCTAACTTTCCCGGCTCATCTATATATTAAGTTTAAGGTGCTTGTGCCGCCGCTTGGTTGACTAAGAACAGCACCGCCATTCGCACGGCCAGGCCGTTGGTTACCTGCTGCAGAATGACGCTGTTGCGGCCGTCGGCCACTTCGCTTTCCATCTCCAGGCCTCTATTGATTGGGCCCGGGTGCATAACCAAGATGTCAGGTTTTGCCCTTTTCATCCGCTCTACCGTCAGGCCAAAATAGTGTGAGTATTCCCGGATTGAAGGAAACGGATTGCCGCCCAGGCGTTCAAACTGGATGCGAAGCATGTTTACAACGTCAACCTTATCAATTACCTCATCAAGCGAATAGCTCACCTTGACCGGCAGTTGTCTCACTTCTGCCGGCATAAGTGTCGGTGGACCGACAAATGTGACTTCGGCGCCGAGCTTGGTCATTGCCCACATGTCACTGCGGGCCACGCGAGAGTGGCTTATGTCGCCGACAATTGCTACTTTCAAGCCCTGAAGGGTTCCCTTGATCTTACGAATGGTGTAAGTATCCAGAAGGCCCTGTGTGGGGTGCTCGCAATAGCCGTCGCCGGCATTGACGACACAGGCATTGATGTTTCTGCTCAGAAACTTCGGGGCGCCGGCGGCGCTGTGCCGAATCACGACAATATCGACGCCCATCGCCTCCAGATTTCTGGCTGTATCTAATAGCGTCTCACCTTTGCTGACGGAGCTGGTTTTCTCGGTAAACTCTATAACGTCGGCGCTTAGTCGGCTTGCCGCCAGAGTAAAACTGTTGCGTGTGCGTGTGCTGTCTTCGAAGAACAAATTCACCACCACTTTGCCTCGCAGCGGAGGGGCTTTCTTGACCGATCGGGTGCTTATCTGCTCAAAACCCTTGGCGGTGTCAAGAATGTAAGTTATCTCTTCGGCGCTCAACTCCCGCAGCCCAAGCAGATGTTTGCGATGCCAGATGAATTCCTTGCTTTTCCTTATTAGGGCCATAGATTCGTATTTCGTGAAGCGTATATCGTATTTGGTTTGAAGGCTTCGCGTTTACTACTCGATGACCACTTCGTCTTTTCCGTCCGACTCGACCAGATTGACCTGGACCAGTTTGCCCGGTTCAACATCGGCCCTATAGCCGACATAGTCGGCTTGAATAGGGAATTCTCTGCCGGCTCTTTCAACCAGGACCGCCAACCTTATCGCCCTGGGCCTTCCTAAATCTATAAGTGCGTCCATAGCAGCGCGGGTCGACCGCCCGGTATATAGCACATCATCGACCAGGATAATAATCTTGTCGTCTATATCGAACCCGATCTCGGTAGTTCGAACCTGCGGCTGAGCAGCGCTCTGCGGCGAGTTCAAGTCATCTCGGTAAAGCGTAATATCTAACGTGCCGCACGGAACATCTTTGCCCAGCATTTTCGACAACTGCCCGGACAGCCGCTGGGCAAGGATTTCTCCTCTACTGCGGATACCGATTGCAGCGATATCTGCCTGCCTGGGGGTTTCGGTGACAATGCGGCCCGCCAGGTCTTTGAGAATCTTCTCAATCTGCTTGGAATCCAAAATTACCTTCATAACTGCGGTCAGCCTTCAGGCAAACATGGTCCGAGTATCAGCAGAGTATAGCAACTGAGGCGCTATTGGGCAAGATTTCGCAGGGAAGTTTTTGAATACCTTGCTTTTCAGTGCTAAAAACCGCTATTTTATGCAACATGCCTGATAATCTACTTGAAAATAAAGTTGATTTCTGGTATCATATTATACAAGAATCTGGAGGCAGCAGGCTACAGATCACGGAGCAGATAGTGTGTAAGGGATAGTATTTAGCCCCGCGCTTTACGCGGGGTTCTCAATGGGGCGTTGTCACCATTTCCAGGGTAACAGAATGGCACGAGCCGCCAAGAGGGTGTTTATCCTGGCTTGTTTGGCAGGATTGCTAAGCTCTGCAAGCATGGTCGTCAGAGGCGAAGGGCCGCAGACTGATAAAGTCCTGCAGCCGCAGAGCCTGAATCACGCCGGCGTTTATGCCTTGCGAGGTATCGAGCCTGGTCTGACAGGCTCCGGCGTCAGATTTGCGCTGGTCTGCCGGAGCATTACCTATACGGATGGTGAGCCGCAAAACGATTACCGCCCCAATGTGCAGCACAGATGCTTCGGTTCGCAGCGGTTCATTTTCCACGACCTGGGTCAAGTGCCGCCGGGCATTTCGCCGCACGCAACGGCTATTTGCTCAATACTATTTGGCCAGGACTCCGACGCGTTCGATCCGGACCTGGGCAGGTTCTATTATCAAGGTGTTGTGCCGGGAGCAAAGGCGGCTGTCTATGAGTTCTGGTATTTCTTAATCAATAATGTCTTTAGTCATTTGCCGCCCGATGCTGATATTGTCAGCGCCAGCATCGGCAGCCAATTCGAGGACTGGTGGACACGAGGGATCGAGTCACTGGCTGAACATTACGGACTTATTGTCGTAGCCGGCATAGGCAATGGCTCAAACGCCTGCGACCCTCCTCTATATCCAGGCGGGGGGGCGAATGTCATCGGCGTGGGCGTGGTCGACTCGGTAAATACCGAGAGCCTGGCAGCCAAGCTGGCGCACTTCTCGCTGGCTTATCCCGAGCACTCCAGCTGTGGGCCGACTGCGGATGGACGGTGCAAGCCGGATATTGTCGCTCCAGGCAACTGCCTCGCCGCCAGTGCAAACGCCCCCGACTTCTACGAGCTAACGGGCAACTGGTCGAGTTTCTCGACCCCAATAGCGGCAGGAGCTGTCGGCTTGCTCATCCAGAAAGCTAAAGAGCAGCCGAGTCTGAGTCCGGCTGTGTCGCCGGACGGGGGCAATTGTGTTATGAGAGCTATCTTAATGAACTCGGCGACCAAGCTGCCCTATTGGCATAAAGGGCGTCTATCAGGTGACGACGACCACGTCGTTCCTCTGGACTACATCCAAGGGGCCGGTATGCTAAATGCAGTTGGCGCCTATCAACACCTTGTTGCCGGCCGGAATAAGCCGGGTAAGGTCTTGCCAACCGGCTGGGATTTGAATCGGCTGCCCCCCTTCTTGCTTTCGCAAGAAAGCAGGAGGGCGGCGAACGTTTATGAATTCACCGTCGGTGAGTCAGCGGACACATTCATTACCGCCACGCTTGTTTGGAATAGACACTACAAAAGGGTCTATCCTTTCGACCCTGATACCGCCAAAGATGCCAATCTCAGACTCGAACTCTGGGCCATTGACCCGGAGAACTCGAGCAACACTCGTTTGCTGGATTACAGCGATAGCGCGGTTGATAACGTGGAGCATATTTACTGTCGGGCACTGGCTGGTTACACCAATTATGAAATTGTTGTATCGTACAGCAGCCTCGATAATCGGCTGGACACAGATGCAGCGCAGCGATATGGTCTGGCATGGACCGTTGGGCAGAGCCCGGATAGCGATAGTATCTTTTGGCACGATCTCAATGCCGATGGGGTTGTGAATGGGCTGGACTTTGCTATTCTGCTGGACAACTGGATAGCCGGAGTTAAGTCTCCGGGAAGTTACCTACTCGGTGACATCAATACAGACGGCGTCATCGATGCTGATGACCTGCAAATCCTCGTGGACCACAATAATCGCCAGGCCGATTGGCACACAAAGCAAGATAGTGAGACAAAGCAATGAGCTTTGCCTGCATGATTTTCCTCCAGATAGTCTTTTCTTCGACGGCTCTTGCAGAGCAGCCGTGGAGGTTCATCGTCACCTGCGACAGTCGCGGCAGCGATGATGGCATCAACGAGCGTATTCTGAGCGAGCTGGCTGCCGAGATTGAAAAGCAGGGCGTGGATTTTGTCCTGTTTCCGGGCGATCTGGTCTCCGGCTATTCAACCACCGGTCCCAGCCAATTTGAGGCTCAATTGAAGCGATGGGTAGACGTCATGAAGCCGGTCTACGACGCCGGCATCGGCGTTTATGTCGGCCGCGGCAATCACGAGCTTGCGGACCTTTGGTACATTTCTTCCGGTTATAACACTGACCCGAATGATAATTACGCGCGCCGCTGGCTTAACGTTTTCGGCGTTGACTTGTATCCCGCCCAGAGACTGCCCGGCAACGGTCCTGCCGGCGAGAAGTATATGACGTATTCTGTCACTCACAAAAACGCTTTTATTGTTTGTCTCGATCAGTATGCCGGCGTCAGGCACGAATTTGCCCATAAGGTGAATCAAGCCTGGCTTGATGCCCAGTTGGCGGCTAATACGAAAGCGCACGTCTTTGCGGCTGGGCACGAACTTGCCTTCAGGGCCTTGCCGCGTGAGTGCCTGGATAAATATCCGGCTGACCGTGATGCGTTCTGGGTCAGCCTGAAAAATACCGGGGCACGAACGTACCTCTGTGGTCACGACCACTTCTATGACCACGCCCGCGTCGATGACGGCGACGGCGACCCGGATAATGACATCCACCAGTACACCATCGGAACCGCTGGGGCGTACCTTTATACGTGGTTGCCGCCATACGATGGCAATAACAGCGATTATATTGTCGAGCAAGTGCACCATGCCGGGCGGTACGGCTATGTTCTGGTCGACGTAAACGACTTAGACGTAACGCTAACCTGGATGCAGCGCAGCACAAATAACCTGAGCATAGACGGTATCTATGAGGCCGGTGAGGTGTGGAGTTACGGGGTTCTGCCCAGGCCGGTTGTGCTGTCACCGAATGGTGGCGAGAACCTCGTGGCAGAAAGTGATTACACGATTACATGGAAAACGCTCGAAGGCGCAAAAATAGATTCCGTGATGATCGAATACTCTTGCGACGATGGCCTGAGCTGGAAGCAAGCTGATGTATGGCAGAATATCGGCTCGTACCAGTGGAAGACCCCGGCGGTCGATTCTGACCGATGTCTGCTGCGGATAAGTGATCTGCAAAATCCGACTATCGCCGACACAAGCGATTCTGTCTTTACGATATTTCAGTGCCGCAGACGCCTTAGCGGCGATCTGAACGGCGATTGCTACGTCGACGCCTTAGACCTGGCTATATTAGCCGGCGATTGGCTCAAATGCGCAAATCCTTTTGATCCTGCCTGTGATGCGCAAGAGTAATCTGTTATTGCCAACCAACAGTGTTTGGCATCAAATTATCAGGCTGTTGTTTAGCCGTCGCCGGCACGGCGATGGCCGAGGACGGACTCGCTAAGTAAAGTCCGGCGCATTAAAACCAACGACCCAAATGATCGGTGCTCACCGGGGGTTTTGCAAAAAATCGAAAACCCCTTTTAATTCTCTGTCATTTCTGGTACAAGTGCTTACACAGCGGCTGGCTGCGCTTGCCGCGGGGCAGCGGAAAGTCCGAAGCGAAAGACATAAAACTGGATCCGCCAAGTGGAGCGTGAAATGCTATGCCTGATGAGCTTCTGATAAAAAATGGGCGAGTGATTGACCCTGCAAACGGCATTGACAAAGAATGCGATGTGCTTATCGTGGACGGCGAGATCGCAGAGGTTGGCCGGATTGATAAGCCTGTGCAGACGGTTATTGATGCTACGGGCAGGTTGGTGACGCCGGGCTTGATTGACATTCATGTCCATTTCCGTGAGCCGGGCGATGAGGAAGAGGAAACCATAGCGAGCGGCTCAGCGGCGGCGGTGGCGGCTGGCTTTACTTCGGTAGTGTGTATGCCCAACACCAGCCCTGTTATCGAAAATGAAACCGATGTCGAGTATATCCACCGCAAAGGCAGGCAAGCCCGCAAAACCCACGTCTATACCATGGGCGCAATCACCAAGGGCCGACAGGGCGTCGAGCTGGCGGAGATGGGATTTATGGCTGAGGCGGGGGCGGTTGGCTTCACCGATGACGGCAAGGGCGTTCAAAATCCGTCGGTTATGCTGCGGGCTCTAAAATATGCCGCCATGTTTGATGTGGTTGTTGCTCAGCACTGTCAGGACGACAGTTTTGCCGGTGAAGGCGTAATGAATGCCGGTTTCTATTCGACGATACTCGGCCTGCCCGGGATGGATGCATTAGCTGAGCAAGCCATGCTGTGGCGGGACATCCAGCTTGTCAAAAAAATCCGCCTTGGGCGGATTCGCTACCACGCGCAGCACATATCGACGGCGGGGTCGGTCGAGCTGATAAGGGCCGCCAAAAAGGATTCTTTGCCGATCACTTGTGAGGTAACGCCGCATCATTTGTTTTTCACCGAGGAGTGTTGCGCCGAATACGATACCAACTACAAAGTCAATCCGCCCTTGCGAACAGCCAGAGACATCGACGCATTGAAGGAGGCAATTGCCGAAGGCCTGATTGACGCTCTGGTGACAGATCACGCTCCGCACCTGCAGAGTGAAAAAGAGCTGGAATTTTTGGCGGCGCCGTTCGGCATTGCCGGTTTAGAGTGCGCTTTGGGTTTGTATGTTAAGGCCCTTATTGAGCCGGGCATTCTGGATTGGCCCGGCTTGATTCGACTTATGACGGAAAAGCCTGCCAAGATTATTGGTATTGATAAGGGAACGCTGGGCAAAGGCAAACAGGCTGATGTTACTATAATTGATCCGAACGCCGAGTATGAAATTGACGTGAACAAGTTTCGCTCCAAGAGCAGAAACTGCCCTTACCACGGCTGGAAAGTCAAAGGTAAAGTGGAAGAAACAATTGTCGGCGGGGAGATAAGATTCCAGGCCGGTGAATGATAAATGCCGCTTATTATTTATGGTCGTGATCAAATGAATCGTGAAGAATTGTTAGAGCAGGTCAAACGAGCTATTCGTGAGGTAGAGCCCGGCGCACAAATCATTATTTATGGCTCTCGCGCCCGCGATGATTTACATGAACACTCTGATTGGGATTTTCTCATCCTGCTGGATGGTCCTGTTGACGATAAGCGTATAGACAAAATCCGACATTGTCTATACGAAATTGAGTGGCAGTGTGATGAAGTCCTCTGTTCCATCATACGCAACCGAGAAGAATGGAATAGCCCGCTTTACAAGAGCATGCCGTTTTATCAAAATGTTGAGGCTGAGGGCATAGTGCTATAACATGCTGTGGATTCCTGCTCCCCGCTTATGCCGGGACAAGTTCACCCCTGCGAAGGCAGGGGGCGGGAATGACAATCCAAAGTTCTTGTACTGTTCGAAATACATAATACGCATGACGCAATACGATATACGACATACGAAGTGATTATTATTGATGGTCACAATTTGTTGTGGGCGGTGCAGGAGCCGTTCGGGTCCGGCAGCGCCGGCCCTGCCGCCTCTGACGGGGCCGGCGAGCAGACTGAGTCAATTAGCGATGTTCAATTGTGCCGGATTATCGGCACGTATCTGAAACAGACCGGCGAAAGCGGCGAGATAATTTTTGATGGTGTTGGGCCGACAGATAAAAGCGGATTCGATAACATAGCTACTCTGCAGGTTCTGTTTGTCGGCCGAGCCACCGATGCCGACACTGTAATCGAGGAGAAGATAAGAGCGTCTACCGCGCCGAGAAGATTGACCGTCGTAAGCAGCGACCGCCGGCTGCGCAAGGCAGCCCAGACACGAAAAGCAACAGCAGTGAAATCTGAGGTCTTCTGGGACGACGTTCAGAAGCTACTGAGCCGAAAAAAGGCCCCCAAGGAGCCGCCAGAGAAACGGTTGGGACTTACCGAGAGTGAAACCGAACTATGGCTCGAAATTTTCGGTCTTGAGCAATAGGAGGCTAAATATTTAGCCCCGCGATCCTTCGACCCCGCTCAGAGCTTGCCCCTTCGACAAGCTCAGGGCAGGCTCTGAGTCTGCCGAAGGGACAAGTTTATCGCGGCGTTATATTTCTTAAGGACTTATTGAGTCACTGGTTTCTCCATACAGGACACAGCTCTGGCTGTTTTTGACGACGCTATCTATGGTGAGCGTGACCTTACCTGCCGTCAGAATCCAGCCCGTGCCGAAGCTTACCTGGCCATTTTGCGTAGTACCCGAGACATTCGCCCTGTAAGGGCCGCTCCAGCGGCCCCGCACGGTTGCTCCGTTGATGACTGCCGAACCGTCCGTAATCGTGACCGTTGCTGCTGCCCGCCACAGTGTCCAGAAGGGTTGCACCGACATATCAATATTGACGTGCGCTATGGGAACGGCTGGCTTTGCCTGCACGGTGACTGCTGTCCTTCTGTAATTATTGCCGCCATCATCGTCGGCAAAGTCATGGCTGGCAGTCAGTTTATGGTTGCCGGTTGTTGCCCCGCTGGTGTTCCAGGAGAAATTGACAGTTGCCGAATCGCCCGGAGCCAAACCGCCGTTGATTGTCTGTGTGCCGATGGTGATACCATCGGTATCATCGCTAAGTGTAACGGTTATATCGCGCTTCACGTCCTGATTGCCCGCGTTTTCTATGGCGACCCCTACGCTGACCGGGTCGCCCTGGACCACGCTGCTTGGCGCCGCTACGGCTGTGACGGCGATATCTGTCACCGGCGCTGCCGGCATTTCCACCGTGACTGTAGTGCTCCTGGAGTTATCCGCGGTGTCGGTCTCGTTAGCCACTGGTCCGGCAGTCGCTGTCAGGGTATGGCTGCCCGGCTCAGCGTTGGTCGTATCCCAGGAGAAGCTAACCATCGCCGAACCGCTCGCCGCTAGGCTCGCGGGCTGTGCCCCTATAGTCACTGTGCCCGTGTCATCGGTTAAGACTATGTTGAAGGTTTCATTGAACCTACCCTGGTTCTGCACGGTTACGTCAATCGCGACTATGTCTCCGGCAACAACCGAGCTCGGAGCCGCAATTGCTGTAACCGCTACGTCGTGTGTGGCTGCCGTTTGTGCTGCTGCTGCGGCATTGACAAGTCCATATCCGTACAGGTTGTCTCGTCCGGCAGCGCCGAGATCTTCTGCGGTTTCTTGAAGCCTGGTACGGAGCTGCTCAGCTGTCAAACTCGGGTCGGCGGCCCAGGCCAGCGCCGCTGCTGCTGCCACGTGTGGGCAGGCCATCGAGGTACCGCTGCCCAGGGCGTACGCACCATATCTGTATGTAGATTTAATGTCTACTCCCGGTGCTGCCAGCTCAACTTCGGGGCCGGTGCTTGAGAAGTCGGCTATTACATCCTTGATGTTTGTTGCGGAGACGGCGATAACCGATCCGTATGCGCCTGGATAATGCACGGCGCCGCCATTTTCATTGCCTGCCGCGGCAACTAATAGTACGCCGGCCCCATAAGTCGCATGGCGGGCATTGTCCAGTGATTGGCTATACTCGGCGGATCCGAAGCTCATCGACACGATGTCGATGGCGTTCTCAACACACCACTCAAGTCCCTGGATGATGTCACTGATGTAGCCGTATCCGTCATCGCCCAGAACCTTCACCGCCCACAGGCTTGCCCCGGGTGCAACGCCCACAACGCCGATGTTATTGTTTAACGCAGCGACTATTCCGGCGCAGTGAGAGCCGTGCCCATATTTGTCGTCCCAGTAAGCTTTGTTCGTGCTGCCATCCTTCCACCACCAGCCGGTGTAATTTATACCGCCGGCGATGTTGCCGGCCAAGTCCGGATGGTCATAGTCTATACCTGTGTCCAGGATTGCCACGTTCACGCCTTTGCCCGTATTTGTGCTCCAGACGAGGTCCGCGTCTATTCGGTCTACGCCCCAGGCAGTTTCCTGCCCGGTGGCGTGCACTACGATGTCGTCTTCGACATACGCGATTTCGGCGTGTGTCTTCAGTTTAGCGATCAGGTTTTCAGACAATCTGGCTGATACCAGCGGCAAGAACCGGAAGGAATGGTGGACTTCACCGCCGAGATCACGGACCCAGATTCTGCGGCTGTCTGCTGCTTGGCGCCCCACCCCATCTTTGAAACCGATCAATACTCTTTGTCCTGAAGGCCTGTCTTGGGCTAAACCTGTGCTGGCTAAACACGCGACCAACAGGCCCAGCAATATAGCTGCCCTTACCGAATAGACCTTTTTCATGATTTAGCCCTCTATTAACTGTTTTTGGATGGGTGGCAGCACCCACACCGACGCCGGCGTGGGCGATGGCTGATCACCGAGACTTCACTATTGGGATATCGGCTGAATTGCCGAAAAAACAAAAATTTTTTCCGCGGCTCGTGCATTGCCTTATGCTCGAAAAAGTTGTATAAGAATGTTTTTCCGGTGCGCGGCGAAATGAGGCATAAAACCGCAGAGGACACAGAGTTCACAGAGATAAGAAGATAGAAAATCTGCTCTGAGCTCTCTGTGATCTCTCTGGCAAAAAAGTGGAGAAAAAGATGATGCGTAGAATGGTAACGATTGATGGTAACACCGCGGCGGCATACGTGGCCCACGCTACAAACGAAGTTATCGCAATATACCCGATCACTCCCAGTTCGCCGATGGGGGAAATTGCCGATGACAAGACGGCGAAAGGCGAGGCCAACATCTGGGGCACGGTTCCCTCGGTTACGGAGATGCAGTCCGAAGCCGGCGCAGCGGCAGCCGTGCACGGGGCATTGGCCGCCGGCGCCTTGACGACAACCTTCACGGCTTCTCAGGGGCTGCTGTTGATGATTCCCAATATGTACAAGATTGCCGGAGAGCTGCTGCCAACCGTTTTTCACATCTCAGCTCGGTCGTTGGCCTGCCAGGCACTATCCATATTCGGCGACCACTCTGATGTAATGACCTGCCGAGAGACCGGCTTTGCTATGCTTGCTTCGTGTAACGTCCAGGAAATCATGGATTTTGCTCTTATTACTCAGCAGGTGACGCTCGCCTCACGCGTGCCTTTTCTGCACTTTTTCGATGGTTTCAGAACCAGTCACGAAATTCAAAAAGTTGAGCAGCTAACTTTCGATGACATCCGGGCGATGATTGACGACGAGCTTGTTGCCCAGCACAAGGCCAGGGCGCTATCGCCCGATAGGCCCATGATCTCCGGCACGGCGCAAAATCCCGACGTTTACTTTCAAGGCAGAGAGACGGTGAATAAGTATTATTTAGCCATGCCGCAAATCGTTCAGGAAACGATGGATAAATTCGCCAAGCTGGTTGGGCGCAGCTATCATTTGTTCGACTATGTCGGGCCGAAAGATGCAGAGAAAGTCATTGTGATTATGTGTTCAGGAGCGGATACCGTCCATGAGACGGTGGAATACCTGGCATCTAAAGGCGACAAAGTAGGTCTGGTAAAGGTCCGGCTTTACCGGCCGTTCAGCGGCGGGGACTTCGTCAAGGCGCTACCCAAGACCGTCAGAAAAATCGCCGTATTGGACAGGACGAAGGAACCGGGCTCACTTGGCGAGCCATTGTATTTGGATGTGCGAACCGCTATCGGAGAGGCTATGGCTGAAGGCCGTGCGCCTTTTGAGAAATACCCCATAATTGTCGGAGGACGATATGGGCTGGGGTCAAAGGAGTTTACGCCCGCCATGGTCAAAGCGGCGTTTGACAATCTCGATGCAGCGGCGCCCAAGAGCGGCTTTACGGTCGGCATCATCGACGACGTGACCAACACCAGCTTGGATGTTGACGAGTCTTTCGACATTGATAGCAAAGGGCTTTTCTCGGCTATGTTCTGGGGGCTCGGCTCAGATGGTACAGTTAGTGCGAACCATAACTCCATAATGATCATCGGGGAGCTGACAGACAATTACGCCCAGGGGTATTTCGTGTACGACTCGAAAAAAGCCGGTGGTGTCACCATATCACATCTGCGATTTGGAAAGAAAATGATACGCCGGCCCTATCTAATAAGCAGGGCTGATTTTGTTGCCTGTCACAATCCCAGCTTTCTGGAAAAGTACGATATGCTGTCGGCGGCACGCGATGGTGCTATGTTCCTGCTCACCACCGGCCGCGGTCCGAACGAGGTATGGGACACTCTGCCGCGGGAAGTCCAAAAGCAGATAATCGACAAGAAGCTCAAGTTCTACGTTATTGATGCGATCTCGCTTGCCCAGGAGCTCGGGCTGGGGCCGAGAATCAACGTGATTATGCAGACAGCATTTTTCAAGATCGCCAATATTATTCCGCTCCATGTTGCAATCAAGGCCATCAAAGACGCAATTAAAAAGAGCTATGGCAAGAAAGGTGAAAAGATTGTTCAGATGAACAATGCTGCTGTAGACGGAGCTCTGGAAAGGGTGTACGAAGTAAAAATTCCCAAGCAGGTGACCAGCAAGATAGGAATGCGGCCGCCGGTGCCGGGAAACGCCCCCGATTTTGTCAAGGACGTTACCGCCGAGCTTATCGCGCTTCGTGGGGATAAGCTGCCGGTGAGCAAAATGCCGCCCGACGGCAAATTTCCGACCGGCACGACAAAATATGAAAAGCGCAATATCGCCGTCAGCATTCCACAGTGGGAGCCGGACGTTTGTATTCAGTGTGGGACGTGCTCGTTCGTGTGTCCGCACGCGACCATAAGGATAAAGGCTTATGACCAGAAGTATCTGGCAGATGCACCGGCGACGTTCAAGAGTGCCGATGCAAAAGGCAAAGAGTTCGCCGGCATGAAATTCACCGTTCAGGTTGCGCCGGAAGACTGCACCGGCTGCGGCGCTTGTGTGCAGGCCTGTCCGGCACAGGAAAAGGACCAGAACAAACAACCAACAGGTTGTAAGGCGATAAATATGGCCCCGCAGGAGCCGCTTCGTGAGCAGGAACGCCAGAATTACGAATACTTTTTGTCTATTCCAAATACAGACCGCGCGCTGTTTAAGGCCAACACTGTCAAGGGCAGTCAATTAGTCGAGCCTCTTTTCGAGTATTCCGGCGCCTGTGCCGGCTGCGGCGAGACGGCTTATATAAAACTGCTGACCCAGCTTTTTGGCGACAGAGCTTTGATAGGAAATGCGACTGGTTGCTCGTCGATCTATGGCGGCAATCTGCCAACCACGCCCTATACCAAGCGGTCCGACGGCAGGGGGCCGGCCTGGAGCAACAGCTTGTTCGAGGATAACGCCGAGTTTGCGATGGGAATGCGGCTGACTATCGAGAAATTCAAAGAGCGTGCGCTCTACCTGTTGGGCCAAGCCTCAGCCAAAGGCTGTGTCGAACAGCCGTTGGCAGAAGAAATAAGAGCAGCCACATTGGCTAACGACCCTGAGCAAA
>JAFNGF010000350.1 GCA_017885385.1 Planctomycetota bacterium | reverse complement strand
GCAGTTTGTGACTGTCGGGCTGCAGCTGTCAGTCGCCTCCCAGATGTATTTGGCCATCCCGCCGCCTACCGTTGCCTGGTTGCCGCTGAAGGTGCAGTTGATAACCGTCGGGCTGCTGGCCTCATTCGACATCCCGCCGCCGCCGCCGATGCACATATTACTGCTGAAGATGCAGTTGGTGACCGTCGGGCTGCTGAAATAATTGTACATTCCGCCACCACGTACACCATTGCCACCGGTGATGGTAAAGCCCTCCATGATGGTAGTAGCACCCTCGCCGCTGATGCAGCTTACGACCGATGAGTTCAGTTCAGTGGCGTCGATGGTGGTACCGGCTGGCCCGCCACTGCTATAGAGCCTGATGCCCTTGCCCAGGAAATTGATGGCCTCATTGTAGGTTCCCGGGGCGACCGCGATTTGATCGCCGGAGACCGCCGCGTTGATTGCGGCCTGAATGCTCGTGTAGGCACCGCCGCTGCCAGTGGTATTGACGTAGAGCGTTGCACCCGCGGCGGTACTGACCAGTGCCAGCAAAAGCGAGCAGATCGTCAGCCGCATCTTAAGGTTTCTTTTACCGGTCATGTTTTGACCCTCCTAAAAAGATTATTGCTATTCTCACGACCGCGTGGCACAAACACCGCCGCGGTCCCTGAACCGAAAACCTCTTCTGCGGGGAAAAACCGTTAATCCGGCTGAGGAAGATGATAATCCCTGTTTTCTCCCACTCCTCCATCTACCAGTGCGAAGGTGGATGTGAATCTTTCCCTTAACCAGCGGAATAAAAAGCACAGCAAGTAAGTCTACAGCGATGTGACATGCTCGTCAACGAAAAACCTACATCTTTACAGAAAATTTGAGATATTTACGGACTTCGGCAATTTACAGATAGTCCGTTGCAGGAGAATGCAACGATTTGTCCATCCGGCAGGCTAATTGTCAGTGGGCCCATCGAGGCCGTGCTTACACAAAAACCACGGCAATATCATGAAATATCCGGATCAATCCGCTTTGGGGTTGTCCTTCCAGATTTTGTCTTCGGTGCCTGCGATCAGCCTTTTTATATTTTCGCGGTGCCGAATTATGACCATCAGCGGTATCGCGATTGCGGCTGTGATCCCCGGCCTTTCAACGATTTATGAAGTCGAGAACGCGGCGCGGGCTTCATACACGCGGCAGCTTGCTATGATGCCTGCGGATAAGCAGTGGCTCACGCGGATTACGGAGGATCGCTGGGCGGCGCTGCCCAAAGAATACGCCTGGCTTCGCGACTGGGAACTGGTTTAGGGCAGGGCGGAAACGTCAGCCACTTCGAGCTGCGCGTCATGGTTCGTTCATCACTATGAAGCGCTTTTTCTGGCTTTTGGGCAAGACACACTCAGGTTCAACTGCAAGGTCCTGCTGACAGATATAAAAAAGGGGCTGCGAGTATATGCTCACAGCCCTTATCAGATTGCATTCTAATAATACACTCACTATGTTCTGCGTATTCTTAGCCGCCGAGAGCCGTAATGATCGCGTTAGCGCGATCGATGATCTTTGCCGCTACATCAGGCATGATCTTCTTGTCTGTCTGGGCCTCGACTTGGTTGACCAGAGCCTTTAGATCATTCATGACTACCTTGACATCGTTGGTGTTGCCCCTGTTCAGCGCTGAGATAGCCGCATCCACCTTGGCCAAAAGGCTCACCTCCATCTCCGCATCGATACCCAAGCCCACTTGCTCCACAATGTAAGCCCGCAGTCCGGCGAGCATCGTCTCCGGCGTTGCAGGCGTCGCCTCAAATGCACCCATATCAACGCATAGACCTTGTATTCGCGGATTGCCGTCAAGGTCGGTTGTGACCACTACTACCGAATCATCACCGGCGTTGATGCAGGGCGAGCCCTCCTGTAAACGGTAATCGCCGCCGCCAACAAAGAGCGGGTCTTCGTCGATGTTGCCCGTGCCTGCATAGGCGTACTGGACGTCGCTGTAGGTAACGGCGGCCGTGCTTTCAAAGCCGTTGACAATCTGAACCTGAGACGACGACCCGTTGCCCCAGAGGATGCAGTTGGTCACCGTGGGATGGCTGCGGTAGTCGTTGTACATCCCGGAGGAATAAAAGCCAGTGTTGTTGCTGAACGTACAGTTGGTAACCGTCGGGCTGCTGTTATCGTAGTTGAGCATCCCGCCGCTGCCCGTGTTAGAGGTGAAGGTGCAGTTGGTCACCGTCGGATTGCTCAAGTATTCGTTGTGCATCCCGCTGCCGCGGGTGTCGGACGTATTACTGCTGAAGGTGCAGTTGGTCACCGTAGGGCTGGCGTCGAAGTTCCACATTCCGCCGCCATAGGGTGCCGAGTTGCCGCTGAAGGTGCAGTTGGTCACCGTCGGGCTGCTGCCAATGTTACACATCCCGCCGCCGGCGACGGCCGTGTTACCGGAGAACGTGCAGTTTGTGACTGTCGGGTTGCAGCTGTCAGTCGCCTCCCAGATGTAATTGGCCATCCCGCCGCCTACCGTTGCCTGGTTGCCGCTGAAGGTGCAGTTGATAACCGTCGGGCTGCTGGCCTCATTCGACATCCCGCCGCCTGCGTAGCCTTCTACGGCGTTACCGCCCGTAACGGTAAAGCCCTGGAGGATAGTATTAGCACCCTCGAAGCTGTTGCAGGTCACGACCGATGAGTTCAGTCCGGTGGCGTCGATTGTGGTACCGGCTGGCCCGCCACTGCTATAGAGCCTGATGCCCTTGCCCAGGAAATTAATGGCCTCATTGTAGGTCCCCGGGGCCACCTCGATTTGGTCACCGGAGACCACTGCGTTGATTGCGGCTTGGATAGTGGGGTAGGGAGCACTCGGGACGTAGAGCGTCGTTCCAGCGGCGGTGCTCACCAGTGCCAGCAAAAACGAGCAGATCGTCAGCCACATCTTAAGGTTTCTTCTACCGGTCATGTTTTGACCCTCCTAAAAAGATTATTGCTATTCTCACGACCCCGTGGCACAAACACCGCCGCGGTCCCTGAACCGAAAACCTCTTCTGCGGGGAAAAACCGTTAATCCGGCTGAGGGAGATGATAATCCCTGTTTCCTCCCGCTGCTGCATCCACCAGTGCGAAGGTGGATGTGAATCTTTCCCTTAACCAGCGGAATAAAAAGCACAGTATGTGAGTCTACAGCGATGTGACATGCTCGTCAAGGAAAAACCTACATCTTTACAGAAAATTTGAGATATTTACGGACTTTGGCAATTTACAGATAGTCCGTAGCAGAAAAGTGCAATGATTTGTCCATCCGGCAGGCTAATTGTCAGTGGGACCATCGAGGGCGTGCTTACACAAAAACCACGGCAATATCATGAAATATCCGGATCAATCCGCTTTGGGGTTGTCCTTCCAGATTTTGTCTTCGGTGCCTGCGATCAGCCTTTTTATATTTTCGCGGTGCCGAATTATGACCATCAGCGGTATCGCGATTGCCGCGATGAGCAGCGGCCAGAGATCAGCGAAATTCCACGCCCGGACCAGGCTCACAGCTAAAACCAAAACGATAGGAAACGCGATGGATGAAGTGATAGAGGCGAGCGAAACGTATCGCCATATCAAAACCGTCGGCACCCATATCGCAAGTGCAGCGGCGGCACAAATTGTGAAATAAGGCCAAAGGCCCAGTGCCACGCCCAGGCTGGTTGCGACACCTTTGCCGCCCTTGAATTTCAGATACACAGGGAAGATGTGACCCAGGATTGCCGCGAAGCCTACCGCAAGCCACAGCCACAGCCCGACGGCTGTGGGAGTCTCGAATGTCGAGTCTCGAATTTCGAATCCTTCGGCTGCGCTCAGGACAAGTTTTGCCAGGAGCATCGGCAGCATGCCTTTCAGCATATCGAGCGCAAAGCAAAGGTACGCCCATCGTTTGCCGAGGGCCCGCGCGACGTTTGTCGCGCCGATATTGCCTGAGCCTACGGCGCGCAAATCCTTGCCGTGTGCTCTGGCAATGATCAACCCGAAGGGTATCGAGCCGAGCAAATATGCCGCCATAAGGGTTATTGTGAAAGTTGCGTACATTGTCTGGCACTCTTTTTTCGGGATATACACTCATAGACAGATAACAGCTCTTTTGCAACCCGGTCGACGGAAATTTTTTCTGTTAGATTGTCAGCGGCGATTGCCTCAGACGCTTTTTGGATATTGTTTCTATTTGTGAAATAGCCGATGGCCTCTGCTAATTGAGAGATGTTTTCAGGGCTGTCGATGACTTTGCCATGACGGTCATTAACGAATAGATCGGCTGCCCCGTTGAATCTGGTGGTAATTACCGGCTTGCCGGCAGCCAACGCCTCCAGAATAAATCGCGAGCATGGGTCATAGAAGGTAGGCAAGACGCCGACATCGCTCACTGACAGAAGGTCTTGAACGTGTTCGACGGGCCCCAGAAAGACTATTTTTTCGTGCACGTTGAGTTTTTCAGCGAGGCGATAGTATTTTCGCGTTTCGCCGCTGCCGGCGACAATTATAAAAGCGGCATCGGCTGTCTGCCGGCGAGCTGCCAGGTGCATCGCTCTTATCAGAGCAGCTAATCCTTTTAGCCTAAAATTATTAGCGACGAATAAGAAAAAAACAGGCTTCTCGGTTTCTTTTATGCCCAGGCGGGCTACTATTGGCCGGCGGAGTCTGTCTGACGTGGTTGCGTTGGGTATGGTGTTTATCCTTATGCCGTTGGGTATGACTACGATGCGCTCTTGGGCGACGGCATAATGCTGCTTGAGCTGATCGGCGACGTAGTGTGAGATTGCTACGATTGTCGGCCCGCTGGGCTGCCGGCACAGCCTTCGCTCCGCCCGCATAAGCGCCGTCCGGCGCAGGTTGGCGAAAGCCGTGAGCTTTTTATAGGATTCTATCAGCGTGTTTTGGTAGCTGGCAGCGTTGCGGAGAATTGATTCTGCATACGTGCCTCCGCGCGGCTGGTAAACGTCGGCAAAGTCAAAAGGCAAAACGCTGTGAATTACATCGTAGTAGTTTTCCGACAGATGTTTCCTCAGCGCTTTTGCAAAAGTACGGTGACAAGTCCGCTTGCCGGGATTTTTGCCGCATAGAATGTGAAGATTTTCCGCCTGCCTTTGGCCTTTTGCGGCAAGTACCGTCACCTCGGCGCCGAGTGCCGATAGGGCTGCTGACAGCTCGATGACGGAGCGTTCGGCTCCGCCCAGGGCCGTATCTATTCGCTCTATTATAATGGCGATTTTTTTGCCCATCGCAGCATAATACCGCAAGTTTAGTTAGCTCGCAAACGGTGCGCTCCTGCCGTGCCTGGCGTTATGGCGTGCCATCTGCTGCGCTTTGCCAACCACTTTTCGGATAAATGACTTGTCCCTGCGGGCGAGCTTATCGGTCTCAGCATATCCCAGATAGAAACGCAGCCGGTCCGTCCGCGAGAAGTATGCCGCCGGAGCTGAGTAATATAACTGGGCGATGTCCTTTATTCGGAATCGCTCGCGCCAAAGGACGGGTTTAAAGGCTCGCGCAAGGTCTATCAGATAAAATTTACCCGAATCATCGTAAAATATGTGCGAAAAGTAAAGGTCCCGATGGCGATAATTTGTCTGGTGGAATTTTCTTATAAAAGCCGCCAATCGGGCAATGAAATTTCGCCGCAGCTTCAGATTTTCGCCCGTCAGCGGGCCGGTGAAAAAGGCCGGCAGTTTTCGCTCCAGCGATTCGGCGTTTGGTATTTTCTCAGTGATTATGAAGCTTCTTTTCTCGAAGAAGATGCCGCGCTGCTCGCCATAGGCGACAGTCTTTGGCGTATTTACGCCTGCTGCCGATAGTTGGCTTGCCGAGGCGAATTCTGCCAATCCGAAGCTCTTGCGGCCGCGATGCGACAGCCGGCTCTTAAGCTGGACTAAGGCCGGCGGTTTATCATAGCGTTTCAAAAACAATGTGGCGCCCAGCGAATCTGTTTCAAGTTGCAGGCGACTGCGGAAGCCGGCGAGATTCTTTTTGCTAAGATTTTTGCCCGCGTTGAAAGAGAAAACGGCGTCGATAGAGGTTAAGCCGAGTCTGCGGAAAATCGGCTCAAAGTCCGCATCGACGAAAAGCGATTTTGAAATCTCAACGAACCGTTGGCCAGAGACGGTCCGGCGATTATGGTTTACGCTGTGGGTCATCGTTTAGGAAATAATCGGAAATAACGCCCATGAACGGATTATATTTTACGGCATAATGCGGCAGCCCTTTTTCGCAGCACACTTGAGAGTATTTGCCGTCTTTACGATGAAGGTCGGGGGCCGCCTTGCCCCATTGGTCCTGGTCCATCGCCAGTATCTCTTTGATTTTTTCGGCGTAAAACTCGGCAACCGGAAGGTCCGAATAGGCGTTGACAAACCACGGCATAATGCGGCCGATTTTCTTGAGCAATAGGTCCTGCTCGGGCCCAAATTCCAGACAGGATTCATCCGTAAAGTTTTTTAGCGCCTTCATTTTCTCGAAGTCAATAAAACCGCCGTCCAGGCTTATTTGATACGCCTTTGTTCCGGGAAACGGGAAGAAATACGTCCAGCGGAATCGGCCCGGTTTGGCCGCCGCCATAAGTTTAATTGTCTCGAATATATCCTCGCGGCCTTCGTGCGGGAAGCCGATTATCAAAAAAACCGAACTGTGCATGCCGTATTTGCCGACAGTTTTTATCGCCTCTATGATTTTTTCGTTGGTCATGTGACGATTAAGAATCTTGCTGCGAATTCCCGGGCTTCCGGACTCTACGCCGAACTTGACGATTTTGCAGCTGGCCTCCGCCAGATCCCGAGCGCATTGCTCATCGAAAAAGCCTACATGGGCGTTTACAACAAAAGGAATTCCGCAGACTTTTCTGTAGGCCCGGCAAAAGCGCTTTACGTACAACTTGTCAAACGTGAACAGGTCGTCGTCGAATATGAACATCTTGATATTGCGGTAGGTCTTTAGCAGATATTCAATCTCCTGAATTACTTTATCAACGTCGAATTGCCGGATGTAATTAAGCTGCCTGAAGCTGCAGTTGAGGTCCTTTCTATATGACTCGACCATGACGTGATTAAAGCAGTAGGTGCAGGCGAAAGGGCAGCCTCGCGAGGCCATCAGGCCCACCCATCCGTTCTTGGCATCGATCATTTTCTGAAAATCCACGCTCTGGTAATCTTTCACAGGCAGGGCGGCCACATCGGGCAAAGGCCGGACGGGATTAATTTTGATCCTCCCGTTATGGGCAAAGGCGAGATTTCGCACATTCTCGACGCCTTCTCCTCGCCGGATTTTTTCGACGAATTCCAGAAAGGCCTCTTCACATTCGCCGCGAAACACATAATCAAATAAACCGGTTTGCAGGATTTCTCGTGCGCCGACCAGAGCGTGTATGCCGCCAAGAACAAGAGGCGCTGACAGTTTCTTGCGGGCCCAGCGAGCCAGCGTCTGCGTATACGGCCATTGATTGGTTACCACTGAGAAGGCAAGTATGTCCGGCTTTTCCTTCAAGAGACGTGCGGTGAACTGCTCTTCGGTAGGCAGCGGCTCAACGTCCTCGCAGAGCTGCCAAAAGCCGACCTGATGGCCGGCTTGTTTCAGGACGGCAGCTATATGGGCGACGCCATAATTAAAGCCCAGTTGTGAGCCGGCTGACGGATAGATAAAAAACACTTTCATAACAGGTGCTTTTTGAGATCGGGCATTGGTTTTGGCAAAACTAAGTCGGTATCCGGAATTCCAGCTTCTGCCCCTTCGACCCTTCAGCTCGGCTCACGGGCAAGCTTCTTTCGCTCAGGGCAGGCTTTTGCCTTCTTTCCTCTGTTTTGGGTCTTTCTGCCATGATCCGCGAGACGACCTCGTTCGTGTCGACGTTCTGGGGGTCGGTGAGCGTGTCGACGTGCACGATTTTATGCTGCGCCTTGCCACACGCGCTCCATCGCCTGACAAAGTGCATATCGTTGCTGCCGGCGAAAATGGTTACCGCCGGCGTTTGGACGGCGGCGGCGATGTGCTGGCACGCGGAATCGTATCCGATGAATTCGTCACACTGTGCGATAAGGGCTGCAATCTCGCCGATGGTGCACTCTATTGTGAGTAAGCCGTGTGAGAAACTCGGATATTCCGGATCGTCAAAGCTCATATCGGCTGTGCTGAAACCCTGATTCTTTATGCCGTCCAGCAATGCAGCCGATCGCGACAGCTCGTTCTGCCCGAAACCTTTGTCCAGCAGCACCACGGTTTGGGGGCCTTTGAGGATCGCACGCAGCAGGTCCTCCTCAAAATCCAGGCTTAGTCTTTTGCGCGGATTTGTCCCAACGCCGAGGTTGACGGCAACAAGCCGCGTGCATCCCGCTGATCGCAGCAGCGCCGCCAGCTTTCGCGTCTTAAGGCTTATCGACGGGATGGTCCAAACCTTCGGGTAGCAAAACTCTGATACGCCAAAGACGGTATCCATCCAGCGATTCGCCAGCTCGGCCATACGGGCGTTGTTCGCGGATGCAGCGCATTCGCGGCTGTTGAAAAATAAATAATTGTCCCGATGCGTCAGGGGCAGAACACCAAGCTGGGAGATTCGGGAGTCCGGGTCGACCAGCAGCGTGCGCTCTTCCTGGCCCGGCGGCATTTCGCCGGCCAGAATGGCCAGCGCCGCGTGCCAGCTCCTGAAACGCTCGAATAGTCCGCCGCTGCGAGCATAATCAAGCGGGCAAATTCGGATGCGCTTATTTCCGCCGAAAACGCCCTGCAGTTTGCTGCTGCCTATGACAGCAATTTCCGCCCGCGGGAACATTCTGGTAAAACGCTGTATCATTACGCTCAGAATGGCAACATCCGCGCCGATAGTCACTCGCGATAGCAGGATAATTTTTTGCGGCGGGGTGGCGGCGCTGTAGGTGCAGCGATGAGCGTGCACGAAAGCCGCCCGGTCGTAAAGGTCCTCGAACG
>JAFNGF010000349.1:569-3083 GCA_017885385.1 Planctomycetota bacterium | reverse complement strand
CAGTTTCGATTGTTACGGGGTACTAGTCCTTGTTCATCTCCTTGTACAGCCAAGCTTGTGCGTAGACCCAGTATCTGATTGCTGTGCGGGTTGATACATCAAGAATCTTGGCTGCCTGCTCAAGAGTCAATCCCGCATAGAAGCGGAGTTTCACAAGCTCAGCAATTGCCTGCTCTTCCTTCGCAAGCCGCTCCAGACAGTCATCTAACGACAGAAGGTCATAGGATGGGCCGCCTACGGAAAGGTCGAATTCACCCAGTTCCACCCAGTGACGGTCCCCTCCGTGCCGGATCCGCCCCTTCCTCCTCGCATTCTCAACAAGTATCCTCCTCATAGCCTCAGCGGCAGCTTTGAAGAAGTGCCCCCTGCTGTTCCAGCTCTGGCCTTCTCCTTCTATCAGCCTCAGATATGCCTCATGCACCAATGCTGTTGCCTGCAATGTTTGCCCAGGCTTCTCCTGTGCCATCTTCTGAGCAGCAAGAACCCTCAGCTCGTCATAAACCAGCGGAAGAAGCTTCTCTGTAGCTTGAGGGTCCCCCTGCTCAATAGCATTTATGATCCGAGTAACCTCGTTCATAATTCCCCTCACACTTACCCTGGGCAGATTGTCGCCCCGGATCTAATAAGGCTTAACTACTCGTCACTATTACTCCACAACAGCTTTATGATAACAAATTAGCCATTACGAGGATAGAAAAAACACTGCAGGTATTTGTCTGGAAGCGAAGGTCATTGAACGAAAACGAAACGAATAATGGCTTTTCGAGGCGTTTTACCGCCTCGAAAACCTTGTTGTACTAAACGCCGGGTGGGGACGTGGCAGCTATTTGGCCTATTTTGACGCAAGGGAGGGGCATTCTGGCGGCAGTAGCGATGACTTAACGGCGAATTCTGGCTGTAAATGGAGGGAGCATCTTGTTTTTGTAGCTCAAATTGGATATTTGGGCAAAGCGAGGGCGGTGGGTCGGTACACTGCGTTAGAACCGGCCTATTGTTTTGAATTGATAGAGATGTTGGGAGTCTGTCAAGTGCAGTTGGATATTTCAGGTCATGGGCTGCGTGAACGTGGTCTTGGCAGTTGTTCAAGCAAGACCAGCTGGTCACTGCCGCAGTGTGGGCATTTCAATTTTTTGCCGGTAACAGGTGGATCTTCATTTTCTGTTTGCGTTATGGGTCGACCTGACATTATGGCGGCCAAGATCATGGAGCGGACCAATGTGCTTACGTGGTTGGCATTGGACTTATGCCAGATTCCATAGTAGCGTACCTTATGAAAACCTTTTGGCAGTACGTGCTGCAAATATCTGCGAATAAACTCAGAGCCTTCTATTCTGGATGTCAGCCACCTGCCGCCTTTACGGTCTTTGTAGCGGAAGATCACATGTGTCGTGTCCATGCTGATAATCCGATGATTGGTGATGGCAATGCGAAATACATATCGAGCCAGGTAGTTTAATACAACAGACTCACCCTGGCCGTAGTGCAGGCTATGGACGACCCAGTCCTTGGACCATGTCATCGGATCAACATGACGGCAGAGATCCTTATGGCCCCTTCTTAGCCTGGCCGCGAACTTGCCGCGAATCAGCTTGGACAGCGCTTTTACCGGAACCAGATATTTATTTTTACATGACATCCACCGGCCGTCCTCATTGACTCCACCACCGGTGACCAGCATGTGGACATGCGGATGATAAGCTAAATTGCTCGTCCAGGTATGCAGAACGGCCAATATCCCGACCCGGCCGCCCAGGTGCTTTGGATCGTCTGCGAGCTGTATCAACGACTCGGATGCAGTCTTCATCAGCAGAGAATACATCCGCTTTTGATGGCTGCGAAAGATAGGGTGCAATGTGTCCGGGATCGTCACTGTGACATGAAAATAATCGCACGGCAACAATTCAGCGGTGCGTTGATCGAGCCATTTATGTATCTGGTCTCTGTGACAGGCCGGGCAGTGCCGGTTACGGCAGGCATGATAGACATAAACCTTCTTGCCGCAACGGTTACACTGGTAAATATGTCCGCCCATAGCCTCTGTTCTGCATTGCTGGATGTCAGATATCGCCTTTTTGTGCGAAGCAAGCATTCCGCCAGAGAACCGCTCGAGGTATAAAGGCCCGAACCGACGCATTATGTCGGCCAGTTCGATTGGCATAACCGGTCTTTTCAGATAGGGCTGGTTATGATCTTTTCGATGGCCTTACGTACCTTAAATTGGATTGGCGTGGTCAGGTGTGTGTATATCTCCGTTGAACGGATGCTGGCGTGTCCCAGCAACATTTGCACAATTCGCGTGTCCACGCCATTTTCTAATAATCTTGTAGCAAAACTGTGTCGGAAGACATGGGGAGTAACATCCTTGATTCCAGCAGAAAAACAGGCATGTTTGAATGCTACTCTAACGGAACAATCGGAGACGTGGGTTGTGCCGTAACGATTTGGAAAGAGGTATTTCTTGTGTCTGTGAGTCTTCCAGGCGTCTCTGAGAGCTTTTAATGTCGTTGGCGGAAT
>JAFNGF010000349.1:0-558 GCA_017885385.1 Planctomycetota bacterium | reverse complement strand
TTGCGATACAGAGGATGCTCGACAGCATTGATGATACGCATGCAATCACCATGACCGAGCACCTTTGGCAGTCGCATCTGGCGTAAAGGTTTCATTTTTTTTTGAACAGATTCCAGTCACGGCCCAGTGTTTCCCGGAAAAAGAGTCGCAATGCAAAATGCATCAGCTTGAAAGTGGTTTTGGCTGGATCCTGGCGATGACGCTCAAGCATGTAGTCATGTACCTGCTGCTCTGTCAGTTCAGCCGGTGAACACCAGTAGTGCCTTATCAGTTGCTCAACGGCAAAGAGATACCTCTTCCTGGACTGATCGACCATGCCGGCCAGTTCCATACCCGTGATAAACTGATATTTCAATGCGTTGACAGATGCCGAATCAGACATTGGATTGACGGTGGCCTGCTGGGTGATATTGCGCTTAGTCATTGTTTACTCCTAAAAACAAATGGGTTAAGAAAGGATGCTCGACCAATCGCCAAGCAACACCCACGCAGTATAAAACCGACCCACGCTAACAAAAACCGTCATTGAGAAAGGAGTCACCCACCACTGCACGGCAG
>JAFNGF010000348.1 GCA_017885385.1 Planctomycetota bacterium | reverse complement strand
GGTTCGATACTTAATTTTGTAATTTTGCGTTAAAAGAAAACAATTGACATAAACCGCCCTTATTCTTAAATACCCTATATGTCATCGCCGAAAGAAGTGCTCGTCATAGACCTGAACAAAAGCGCCGAGTACCAGAAGCTTTTGGACGGCCAGCCGCAGACGTGTGGAATGCGCTGCGGCAGAGTCTATTTGAAGCCGGGCCAGACCTGTGGCCGGCACAATACGGGGGAGCATGAGGAAACGCTCGTCTTCCTTTCCGGCCGGGGCGAACTGCTGGTGGGCGAAGAAGACCACTTTGCAGTTGGGCAGGGCAAAATATCCTACATACCGCCCAACACGGTCCACGATGTCAAAAACACCGGCAATAAACCGCTAATCTACATTTATTGTGTCGCCCCGGTAGAGGCCGGATGAAGGCTGCAATAGTCGGGAATAAGCCAAATTGGGGCATCCTATTCGCTCAAGTAAGCCCTGCAATTGATTGCGGGGTTTCACGCTGCCATACCTCACTCATCCTCACTATCGGTGGAAACGTAGCCGCGCTGGCCTTCGCTTACGTAAGCCGGCTCGGAAGAATCAGGCTCGGCGGCCTCCTGCTTTGCCTCCGCCTCCATCCGCTCGCGCAGCCGCTCGTACTCCTCCGCCGTCATCATCACCTCTCGTGCCTGGCTTCCCTTATACTCGCCGAGTATGCCGGCTGCCGCCATCATCTCAATTATCCGAGAGGCACGGGCATAGCCGATGTTGAGCCGGCGCTGAAGCAGAGAGACGCTTCCCCGCTGGGTCTCCAGCACGATCCGAACGCCGTCGTCAAAGAGCTCGTCTTTGGTCAAGTCGGAAGTATCGATCTTTTTCAGCCCAGTAAGCTCAGGATGGAACTGCGGCTCGCCAAACTGCTTGAGGTGCTTGACAATCCGCTTAATCTCGGCCTCATCAACAAAAGTGCCCTGGGCGCGAATCAGGTCGCTGGTGCCCGGTTTTAGAAACAGCATATCGCCCTCGCCGAGCAGGGTCTCGGCACCGTTCTGATCCAGGACAATTCGGCTATCCAGTCTGGCTGCCACCCGAAAACCTATCCTGGTCGGCATATTGGATTTGATAAGGCCGGTCACAACGGTCGCCTGCGGACGCTGGGTCGCAATCACGAGATGAATGCCGACCGCCCGGCTCTTTTGTGCCAGACGTACAATGTATGCCTCTATCTCCTTCGGCGCAGTCATCATCAAATCCGCAAGCTCATCAATTACGATCACAATATACGGCAGCCTCTTGGGAATCTGTGCCTCCTCTTCAGGGCTGGTCGGATTGAACCGCTCGACTATCTCCTTGGCGCCAAGGCCGTTATACTCGGCGACATTCTTGACCCTGGCTTCCGCCAGCAGAGCGTATCGCTCATCCATCTTCACGGTCGCCCACTCAAGTATCTGCACCGCCATTGCAGTCTCAGTAACGATCGGACACATCAAGTGCGGAATGGTATTAAATGCCGTCATCTCGACCATTTTGGGGTCGATCAAAATCATCTTTACCTCGTCCGGGCGTTTTGTAAGAAGCACACCTGCAATTATGGTATTGATGCAGACGCTCTTGCCTGAGCCGGTCGTGCCCGCGATGAGCAGATGCGGCATCTTTGTCAGGTCTGAAAGCAGTGCCTCGCCGGAAGAATCTTTGCCCAGAAACAGTGGTATTTCCATGCTCGCAGGTCGGCTGCCCGCCAGCTCCATCATGCTCCTGAAGCGGACTTTTTCTTTCGTGCTGTTGGGCACCTCAATGCCTATAGTATGTTTGCCGGGCAGCGGCGCCACCACGCGCACCGCACCGACACCCAGGGCACGAGCCATATCATTGGAAAGCGTGCTTATCTGGCTGACCTTGACGCCCGCTGCAAGCTCCAGCTCGAACATAGTTATGACCGGCCCGGTGTCGGCGGCAACCACCCGCGCGTTGATATTGAACTCGCCCAGCAGACTCTCCAGAGCGACTGCCTTGGCCTTGACCACCTTCTCCTGCACCGCTCCGAAACTGTACTCCGGCGCCGCCAGCAGCTCCAGCGGCGGCAGCGTATAATCATCGTATGCCGGCTGCACACTGGCGCTCTTTGTGGGCTGGACCGCCAGGCGCTTCACAGGTTCAGTGGCCGAAGGCCGCTCTGCTCGAAATGCGACTCGCTCAGCCGGCCCTCTTATAATTACGCTGTCTGCCGAGCGCCGCGGCTCGGCATCCCGACAGGTCGGGACTGCAGCAGGAGCTGCGGGTAACTTCTGTTTGGCGCTTAGTTTCTGCCATATCTGGCCGAGCGTTGGGGACTGTTGTTTCGCTGCTGCCCAGGTTGGCGCAAAAATGCCGGCTGCTTTCAGGCCCGCAGCGCCAAAACAGCGAAGGACTGCCAGGAACAAGCTATCTGCCAACAGTACGCACCCGACAATCCACGTGGCTGCCAGTAGTATGAGACTGCCCAGCGAGGCGAAATGTTGTCGCAAGGCCGTAGCCGCCGCCACGCCAAGCACTCCGCCGGAACCCATTGGAAAACGATACCCCTGATAAGGCCAAAGCCAGTAGAAACTCGCCGAAGCAGCCGTAGTCAATAGTCCCAGACCGACGACCCGCAAAATAGGCTGACTTATGGGCGCATTCACCAGTCGGGCAATCAGGAAAGATAACGCGCAGGCCAATACGACAAACGCGCCCGGCCCAAGGTAATAGAGCAAATAGTACGCACAAAAAGCTCCGATCGGCCCGCACCAATTCGCTGCCGGATTATTGTGCGGATACACAAACTTGCTCGGCCAATCGCCGATGTCGAAGCTGACGCAACTGCACAAAAGCACCAGGAGCATCCCGATAGCGACAAATTCGATAGCTTTCGTTTTTGACCGGCTGTCCTTCACTGTGCCGCGCTCCTTTAAGTCCTATAACAGTTCCTCTTAAGATAAACTATGTGCGCCTTCCATTAAGACACCAGAACCTATATCGGCAGGCTCTTATCCTTTTCTGCACAATTGCAATGCGGAAAAACGGTTGATTTAGACGCGCACCGGATAGGTGCTAAGCCAATGAGGGACTCATAAAGACCCGTTTTACGTGCCGGTCGTAGAGATTGGCCGTCACTTGCGGTGCAATTATGGCCTCGTATTTTTGCAGTGCTTCTAAGTAATACTGGCGCGTTTCGGCGGCGAGTTTGTAAGCGATGTGCAAAAGCTGGCGGAAGCTCGGATTGTAGTCCTTGCAAGACTGGTCGTGCCTCAACGTCGCGACAAATCGCCGCCTAGTCCAAAAGTGGACTTCGACCGGCTCAGGCAACCTCGACCGATCGATATCGACCACGCTGGCATACGGCCGGCACAGCTCATCAATCCGCCGAAAGGCTTGCATGTACACCTCCTTTGCGAACCAGAGCGCCTCGCCGCCCGCCAGCGCCAATCCGGCAAGCTCTTCCAGCCAGGTAGTGCCGGCGGTTTTTAAGTGCAGGCCGGCATCAAATTTCTTTAGCGCTCTATTAATCGGGCCGTAAATCGAAAACTTATCGCTGCCGGAATGAACGCTCAGCTTCAAATCGCGAGGCAAGCCGAATTCCGCAGCGGCAAAGGCAACAACCGCCAGGTCCCGCTCAAACTCTCCGGCGAACGCAGTGACATCGCCGACGTAATCTACGCCTTTATTGAATCGGCCGGTAAACTTCGGCGCAATCGTCGCAGCGGGAATTCCTTCATCAGCGATCGCCGCCAGGATGAAAAACATTTCAACGGGCGTCTGCGGCTGGTCAGTCTCATCCATTGAAACCTCGGTGATGAATTTGCCGGCGCCTTTAGTAGAGGCAATGTGCCGATAGATTTCGCCCGCTTGTTTAACCGCAAACAAATACTTTGCCGCGATTGCCCTTATCTGCTCTTGCGTGACATGCAGGCCCATCTCGATGCCGGGGATTTCGAGGGTCCCCGCATATTTACTGCGTTCTCTCACAAACCGTGCGATGTCTTTTTCGTCGGCAGGTCGGCTAATAAAATCAGCGACATCGAGAGTGAAAAAATCGCTGGATTCGATGAACCGGTCAACATTTTTCAGCCCGATATGGTCGGCGTCCACAAAATAGGGTTCCTTCCAGCCGCAAGCAGCCGCCGCCTCGTCGGCTTCCCTCCGCGTGTCGGCGGGTTTAGTGCCGACGATTGTGTGCTCGCGGTGGGACTTATTCCAGACCGGCGTAATGTCCAGGCCGGTTTCTTTTGCCTTTATCAAGGCAGCTAATTGAGCCTTTCCCTGCCGGCCAAACCTGTCACCGATTCCCAGCGAGTATTTACCCAGAATCATAATTCAATTCCCTCTCATCCACCGGCTATGAGATAAACCGAGAAAATGATCGCCGCCACGCACCCGCAACCGGCAAGAAAACCTACTACCGAAGTGAGCGACGGAACCAGTATTTCAAAATTGCTGCCCGGCAGAATACTACGCCTGGCAGGAACAACCGCACCGGCAGGCAGGGTGCAGGGTGCAATTACCTGCTCGCCAGGCGTCACGGGCGTCCGCACGAGCGCGTAGAAATTGTCGAGTTTCTCTGCGGCGACCGGCTTCGTCAGCAAACTCGCTACAACGGCGGCGATCGTGCCGGCGGTCAGGTAGAAAACCATCTGCCACGGCAGATACACCTCGGGCAGCCCATCCCTGATAAATATAAAGCGCAACGACTGGCTCAGCGAAAACTTGTCGAGCCACGTTACGAAAAACTCTTGCGCCGTCAGCCACCACGCCGCGAACGCTGCGAGCGTTGACGCCCAGGCGCCGGCTGCTGTTATCCGCCTCCAGAAAAACGCCAGCCAAAAGCCGATTGCCATCATCGGCGAAATCTTCCAGAAGACCTCAAGCCCGCGCACGACGTTCGGCAGCCAGAATGCAAAACCCGCCCCTGCGGCGACTACCGAAAAAGACATGAGCCTGGCAACCAAAATATAGTGTTTCTCGCCCTTGTTTGGTATGAATCGCTTGTAAATGTTCTGCGTAAACAGGCCCGCCGAAGCCACCATGAACGAATCGCACGAGCCTAATGCCGAGGTTAAAAGCGATGCTAAAAACAGCCCTAACACTCCGTAGGAGACCTTCGGCAGAAATTCCGCAGCAACCAACCCGAAGATGTGGTCCGGCTGGATGTCACGCCCGGCAAAGTACACCACTGCCGCAAGCCCGGTCAGACACCATGCTATCGTACAGATACGCTTTACAAAATTGCCGCACATTAGCCCCACGCGGCCTTCCATTTCAGTTTTACCCGCCGCGCAGTTGCCCATAATATGCGGCTGTGTCACTATCCCGATCAGACCGTTGAACGCGATCAAGATTATGTAAAAAAATCCTATCTCTTTCGGAGCTACCAGTGACAACATGCTGGGGTCTTTTATCGCCGAGCGCACTCCATCCATCCAGCCCACCGCACTTAAGATGTATGGAAGAAGCATAAAGGAAAACACGATAGTCAGGATTCCCTGAATAAAGTCCGCCATTATCACCGCTGACAGTCCGCCCGCCGTTCCGTATATCACAATGACTACCGTCATTATTACGATGACGAGGTTGGACGAGACCAGTCCGCCGGTGCTGGCCTGCACGACTGCGCTGGAACCCTTCAGCATCACTCCGATATTGACCGCGAGGTTCATCATCCCGACCACCGCGAACAGCATCCCGACACTCGGGCCGAACCTTGCCTCAAATACATCACCCATCGTTATCGCACGAAATCGCCTCATCAGCGATGCGATCAGCCAGTAAAAAGGCGTCGAAAACAGCCAGCACCACTGGTACCAGATGCCCGATAGCCCGTTGGTATAAGTTTTTGAAGCAACACCCACCGCCTGATCGGCGTGTGTTCCGCTGCCAAAGGCGTGCATCATCATCAGCAGCTTGTTGAACTTACGCGGCATAAAAAAGTCCGCCGTGCTCCGGATGCCTTTGGCTGCTTTGAACCCGATCAGGGTAATGCCCACAAAGTACACTACTAAAACCGCGATATCTGCCGGATGCAGTCCCAACATAAACATTGACTATTGATTATTTTCTATTGACTATTCGAACAAGCCCTCGACGTCACAGCGGACAAGCAATAGTAAATAGTCAATAGCAGATAGTAAATAAAAAACCCCGCGGCGCATCCCTTCGCCACGGGGCAATAAAAAGTCAAAGACGCCCATGACCCCGCAACAAGGTGCGGGGCTAAACCCGTCCTGAGCCGGGTCGAAGGATATTTAGCCCCCAGATTTATTCGGGGGTTTTCCTTCCTGCGGTTTGCCGGGCGCTGCCTTGCCGGAGCCGCCGGCAGCAGGCTGGCCTGAAGACTCGGCTGACTTAGGCCTCATATTCTCCGGCATCTGCGGCGTCTCTACCACAACGCCGAGCCGGCCCAGCTCCAGACCGACATCCGGCTGATTGGGATTGGCCTGGAAACTGCGCGTAAGGTATTCCTGCGCACGCGCCTTATCAGCCTTACCGACATAATAGAACCCTATGTGTTTGTTAGCTTCGGCAGAATCGGGGCTCAAAGCAAGAGCCTGTTGATAGCAGGCCAGCACGTACTCATCACAGCCCTGCGATTGGAACGCCTGTCCCAATTGAAGAGACTGACTCACGGAACCGGCGGCCTGCTTGATATACATATCAGCATACAACTGCGCTTTGGCCTTGTCACCTCTTTTGGCAAACATATTCACCATCGCCGCCTGAGTAGGTCTGTGAACAGGGTCAAACGCCAGAGCGGTATCAAAATGATACTCTGCTTTGGCATATTGTCCCTCATCACAGTACAACTCACCTAGTTTACAGTGTGCGTCAGGATTTTCAAACTTGCGATCGAGCTGGTACAGCAGATCGGCTTTTGTCACCTTAGATAGTGACTTGTCCGGAGACTTGCAGCCGATTGACGTGCACAATAGCAGGACTGCGAAAACTAAAGCCAGGCCCTTCAAGAAGGAACAGCCGCCGGCAATACCCCGGAATTTCAAATTTTCGACCTGGCTTGCCCTCATTGCTAAGCCTCACAACTGCAAACTTTCTCGCGTTGCCGCGTTAAAATCCATCCGACCCGAAAACAGCTTCATTTTGCCAAGCTTAAAAAATCTTTGCAAGCGAAATTTCTTGCGCAATCAAATAAAATTTGATCCTGCCCTGCGATTGTCCGGCCTTTTTTGTAATAAACTCCACCGTGCATCGACTACTATGATGATAGCATCAGGGAGAATTGCTTGCAAGCAGTTGATTGGCAGATAATTGTGAAAAGGCACGGGCCGATTGTATGGCAGACTGCGTACCGGCTTTTGGGCAACTACGCGGACGCGGCTGACTGCTTCCAGGAAACATTCGTCTGCGCTCTTGAGGTTTCGCGGCGCCAGCACGTGCGCAACTTTCCCGCACTGCTATCTCGACTGGCTACCGCGCGGGCAATAGACCAGCTGCGGCAGTGTCTTCGCCGCTCGCACGCCGACCCAAAACCAGCCGACCGGTGGATACACTAACCGGCCTATTGGACGATAGCGACAAGAGATTAAAGCGTTTTGCCGCCAAAGCCTTGTGTCTTATGTTAATTGAAC
>JAFNGF010000347.1 GCA_017885385.1 Planctomycetota bacterium | reverse complement strand
CCCGATCAGGGATGGCCAAGCCATTCGGGGGCCCAGCCAATAAGTACATTTACAGCGCACCGGCACCGGCCGGGCCACATGCTCCGGTCCATGATACCTTACGACGGCGCCAAGGGGAAGGAGGCAGCGAACTCCACAATGGCGTCCGTATGTCGATGGTTCACGAGCCTGTGGCTTTCGGCAGCTTCTCCGAAAGACCCGCCGACACACGGATTTCAGTCCGTCGGGCCGCTTGTAAGCAGTGTAACAACAAAGACTTACAAGCGTTTTTGTGTCGAAAATGAGGATTTCAAGTGGTTGGCAAGTGAGTAACAAGGGAAGCCTGTGCTTTGGGTAAGGCGAAATTTCATATATGTATAAAAATAACGATAGCGGTCAACTGGCTGTCGAACGCGGACAATTGGATGGAAATCCCTTAAAATATGTCTTTGCACCCATATCTCCAAGGCGGAAAATCCGTGTTTATACACCTGATGAGTGTGCCCAGATTATAAAAGCTGCTAAAGATTCGCAGATTGGAGCACCGGTACGATGGGACCTTCTAATAATTCTGTCGCTTGTGACTGCTATGCGACGGGGAGAGCTGCTCAATACCACCTGGCGAGATATTGACTTTGGAAGGAAATGTATTGATGTGGCCCCGAAGGAAGATACTGAGGAAACCTGGGAATGGCGTATAAAAGACACCCATAGGCGTATATTGCCATTGACTGACGAGGTGATTACCTTGTTACTGGATCATCAGGCAGAACAACCCAACGGTTATCCATATGTCTTTATTCCCCCCGTTCGCTATGAGAGAATCGAATTGCAGCGTGAACAGGGTACATGGACAAGCAGAGACGGATTATATCCGTTGAACAACTTCAGTCGAGATTTCAAACGCATCTTGCAGCGAGCTGGTATTCAAGCGGGCGAATTTCATGACCTGCGGCGAACATGTCTGAGCAGCTGGCTGCGAAATGGGATGCGAGAGTATGAAGTGATGGCTCTGGCTGGCCACTCGAGTTTTGAAACAACACGCAAGTTCTATGTGGCAATTTCGCAGGACTTGTTGGATCGAGCACGAGAGGCTTCTTCGCAGACTCTTGACCATGATTTTGTTGCGCATTTGTTGCGCACCCCTGTTTCTGCTCACAGTGAAAATTGCCAGACCGCCGTAAGTGCCTAAGTGGTAGGATGTTACAAAATACGCCCGACAGGATTCGAACCTGCGACCTACGGATTAGAAATCCGTTGCACAAAAACGCTAACCCACTGGAGAATCAAGCACTTACGGAAAATCCCAAAAACGACTTGGCGTGTTGCTTGGCGCTTTTAACCGAAAAAGACCCCGACTTGGCGCTGGTAATCGAGGCTTGGCCGAAGCTGCCGGAGCATATCAAGCAGGCACTACAGAGTGTCATTGGCAATATGAGGTATGTGACGTGATTTACCGGGTGAAAGACTGGGACAAGCATTTTGAGAAAGCCGAGAGCAGGCGGTGTAAGAATATGCTATGGGTTGCCATGCCTACTAAACATGACGGCTCCGGCCTCAGAAGGATTGCCAGTCATCATAGGGCTGGTGACTTGTTCGCGGCATGGATTCTGATTGTCGAAACGGCTGCCAAGATGCCAACGCGGGGACTGCTCTTTAAGGATGGCAAGGCATTAACGGCAAAGGACTTGGCGAAACGAACACGTTTCCCGGAAGAGATATTTACTTTAGCTTTCCACTACTTAGTTGAGCCGGAGATAGGTTGGTTGGAACGTGTGCCGGCGATGGGATCATAGAGGATGAGAAATATGCAAAAGAAGACGTAATGGCCGATTGAGGGCAAAATTCTACATGACTACCACCGCACTGGTAGCGGACTGGTAGCAGACTGGTAGCAGACTACCACTGCATTGGAACTACAGGACACTACAAGACAGTAAAGACTATCATAGAAAAGAAGTAAGTAACGTTTGAAAGAAGAACGGAGAAAATGCCCAGGGATGTAAAACGAGAAAACGAATCCAGGCGGGCACCGGCGAAAGAGATTGAAGTCGCTGTCAAATGCGCCTATGGGAAGATGGTTGATACGGCCAAACTCAAACCGAATCCCGCGAATCCGAATGGGCATCCCAATGCGCAGGTCAACCGGCTGGCGCTTCTCATTAAAGAGCACGGCTGGCGGCATCCCATCACGGTGTCAAAGCGCAGCGGCAAGGTCGTGTCCGGCCATTGCCGGCTTCTGGCCGCCCGCAAACTGAACCTGAAGCAGGTGCCAGTCGACTACCAGGAGTTTAAGAGTGATGCCGAGGAATATGCTGTGCTCATCGCCGATAATGCCGTTGAGGAATTGGCGCAGATCGATGGCCTTAAGATGGCCGACATCCTTTGCGAACTCGAGCAGGCCAACTACGATTTAGCCCTTACCGCTCTCGACCCAAGTCAGATTGAAGATTACATCAACGGACCTCAAGAAGCAGATGCCAAAGACGATGAAGTGCCTGAACCGCCAGAGAAGGCGATTAGTAAACCCGGGGACCTTTGGTTGCTGGGAGACCATCGGTTACTCTGCGGTGATTCGACAAAGGCAGAAGACATTGAGGGGCTGATGAATGGCAGAAAGGCGGACATGGTTTTCACCGACCCGCCATACAATGTGGATTATTACGGTGGCAACCGGCCTCAGCCGGAAAAGGCCCGGCCGAAGCAATCACGCCAATGGCAAAAGATTTATTCCGACAATCTCAACGAGGACGAATATGCAAAATGGTTGGGTACAATCTTAGGAAATGTCGGCAAGTTCCTTACTGCCGGTGCCCCTGTATATATCTGGAACGGCCACAGACAGTTCGGCCCCATGTACCTGTTGTTGCAATCTATTGGTCTGAAGGTTTCCTGTGTAATCACCTGGGCCAAAGAATCGTTTGCCATCGGGTACGGCGACTACAACCAGCAGACTGAGTTCTGCCTTTATGGGTGGTTGGAAAAGAAAGGCGCACACAAATGGTATGGCCCTACCAACGAAAGCACCCTCTGGCAGGTTCATCGTGACCCGACCAAGGAATACAAGCATCCTACCCAGAAGCCCCTGGAGCTTGCAGAACGGGCAATGCGCAACTCAAGCAGGCGCGGTCAGATAGTGTTGGATGCTTTCCTCGGTCACAGTAATCACAAGCAATCTCAATACCAAAGCATTTGCGCGACAACTTTTCAGCTGCAAACAGGCTTGTACCGCTACCGAGGAAAGCATCCAACACTATCTGACCGCGCCT
>JAFNGF010000346.1 GCA_017885385.1 Planctomycetota bacterium | reverse complement strand
TAACCGCCCGCTCGATGGCGCCGGTCTGCTGCAGGTCGTCAATAAAGAACTGCGCCGCCTCAAACGTTATGCCCATCGCTGCAAATACGACGGCGAATTCTTCGCCTTTGCCCAAAATTGTCGCCTGGCGGGCAAGCTGAGCGGTGACGTTATCGTGAGGAAGGCCCGAGCCGGAAAATATCGGCAGCTTCTGGCCACGCACCAGCGGATTCAAGCCATCAATTGTCGATATACCGGTCTGGATGAACTCGATGGGGTAATCACGGGCGTAAGGGTTGATGGGCCTTCCGTTGATGTCCATCAGCTTATCAGGGATTACCGGCGGGCTGCCGTCTTTCGGCTCGCCCAGACCGTTGAAAACTCTGCCCAGAATATCCGGGGACACGCCAAATTCCAGAGGTCTGCCTAAGAACCGCACTGTACTGGCGCTAACATCGACGCCGCGCGTGCCCTCGAAGACCTGCACCAGGGCTTTGTCTCTCTCGACCTGCAAAATCTGACCGTGACGTATAGAGCCGTCGGCAAGCTCAATCTCGACGATGTGAGCATATTTTGCCTCGTCGACCATCTCGACCAGCATCAACGGCCCGGCAATTTCAGCAACTGTCTGATACTCTTTCAGCATTTCCAACTCCTGATCCTGTAAACACAGCCTATACTGTTGCAGGCTGCAATTGCTTGATTTGCTCGTCGATTGTTTGCCTTATTTTGGCGATTTTACCGATGTCACTTTCGGGAATATATTTTGCTCTGGCGATTTCTTGGCGCACCGGGAGTTTAAAGATGTCGGCGGTTTCCACTCCTGCGCCAATAGCCTCCAGTGCTCGCTGGTGAAAATGAAGGACGGTACTGAGCATCTGGTATTGCTTGAGCATCGAAGTATAAGTATCGACCTGATGGAAAGCGTTCTGGTGCAGGAAGTCCTCGCGAATGGACCTGGCGGTCTCCAGCGCCAACCTTTCTCTGGGCGATAAGGCTTCGGCGCCCACCAGCCTGACGATTTCTCGAAGCTCAGCTTCCTGCTGCAGAAGGCTCATCGCTGCCGCCGACAGCGCTTCCATCTGTTGGCCCTGTTCGGCGTCCTGGAAGCATCCTTTCAAGTATTGCTTGTAGAAAGAATACGAGGTCAGCCAATCAATCGCCGGGAAGTGCCTGGCGTAGGCCAGCTCCGCCTTGAGCGACCAAAACACTTTAACCACGCGCAGCGTCGCCTGCACAACCGGGTCTGAAAGGTCGCCGCCCGGCGGGCTAACCGCGCCGATGACCGACAGCGAGCCTTCTCGCTGCGGACTGCCAATGCACTGGACTCTGCCGGCCCTTTCATAAAACGCCGCGATTCTGGCGGCAAGATACGCGGGATAGCCCTCTTCGGCGGGCATCTCTTCCAGGCGAGTGGATATCTCCCGCATAGCCTCGGCCCATCGGCTGGTGCTATCAGCCATCAAACCTACGGTATAGCCCATGTCACGGAAGTACTCAGCGATGGTGATGCCCGTGTAGACCGAGGCCTCTCTGGCGGCGACCGGCATATTCGAGGTGTTTGCGATCAGCACCGAGCGCCGCATTAACGGCTCGCCGCTGCGAGGGTCTTTCAATTCAGGGAACTCCGTCAAGACGTCTGTCATCTCGTTGCCTCGCTCGCCGCAGCCGACGTAAACCACGATGTCGGCGTCGACCCACTTGGCGAGTTGATGCTGAATGACCGTTTTGCCGGAGCCGAACGGCCCGGGCACACACGCGGTGCCGCCTTTACTGATCGGAAAGAAAGCGTCGATGACTCTTTGGCCCGTGCCAAGAATTGTGTTTGGCGTGAGGCGATTTTTTACCGGCCTGGCGCTGCGGACGGCGCATTTCTGCATCAGTTTTATCTGCTGCTCCGCGCCCCCGCTTCTCTCTGTCGCAGAAGACGCGGGGGCGGCGCAGACGGCTACGACTTCATCCACGGTGTAGTCGCCTTCGGCGATTTTCTTAATGGTACCTTTCACGCCGGGCGGCACCATAATCTTGTGAACCACCATCGTGGTTTCCTGGACTTGGCCGATAATGTCGCCTGGGCCAACTTCAGCCCCTTCAGCTATCGTGGGCTTAAAGTGCCATTTCTTCTGTCTGTTTAAGCCCGGCATGGCGATTCCCCTGCTCATAAAGTCGCCTTCGGCTTTCACCAGTAAGTCCAGAGGTCTTTGGATGCCGTCATAAATGCTTTCGATCAGGCCCGGGCCCAGCTCGACGCTCAACGGCGCCTGAGTGTCGACCACCTGCTCGCCGGGACCGATGCCTCCGGTTTCTTCGTAGACCTGTATCGAAGCCTGGTCGCCGTGCAGCTCAACGATCTCGCCGATGAGGTTCAATTCGCCCACCCGCACGACGTCATACATCCTGGCGCCGGCCATACCTTCGGCGACCACGACGGGACCCGCCACTTTTACAATTCTGCCGGTTTTCGCTTCATCCATTCCCAAAGTCCTCTTTTCTTTTACCGCAGAGCACGCGAAGCACGCAGAGAATAATCTTTTGATTATATTTATCTCCGCGTTCCCTGTGTTCTCAGCGGTCAATTTTTCAACTGTTGTGCAAAATGTTTATTCCTGTCGCCATCTTAAGCACCTTTGCCAGAGCTTCGGCGGCAAAGCCTTTGGATTCGGTGGTAAACGGCACCACCAAGACGCAGGGTGTCGCCGAATCCTCGTAATCGGCAAAAACCGTGTCAGCAGCCGGGGCTATGTTTTCCGCCACAAGTATCAGGGCATATTTGCCCTGAATTATCTTTTTGGCGTTTTCGATTACGTCAGCCTCATCGCCGACCGTGTATGTATCGACTCCCAGTGCCGTAAACGGCATCACAAAGTCAGTGTCACCTAATACTGCTATTTTGCCTTCCATTGTTTCGTGTCTCGTGATTCAGGTTATCAGAGTATCCTGCTACCAGGGAGTGGACATCAGGCTAATCCCATCTCGAAGCGGCGTTAGTTTTTCCTGATGTCCTGATTACTGGTATCCTGCATCCTGGTTTCCTGATATTCCGATCCCCTGAAACTATCCGCTCCCTTACGGTCGCGGCTCTGTCCCCTGCCTTTGGTGTTTACGAGCCCAGGCGGTCCAAAATAAGCTGCGTATCCAGACGATTCTTTTTGGCTGTTAGTATCAGCCGAACCGTGCGGATTTCGTTCTCCTTCATCAGAAAATACGCGATAATCGGCTGAGGCCCAGTGACAATCTGAATCGTTGTCTTCAGGAAGCCGAGCAAATGCTCATCGCAACGCTGTTCAAGCCGCAGGAATGACTTGTTCGACGCCAGATAATTCGCGCCTGATTCAACAACTTCGTAATAGGGCGTCACGAAAAACAACGGCCCCAGCAATTCGTATCCGACCTCCAGGCCGTGACGCAGCCGCTCCGGGTCGATGTAGCCGCCTTGCAGAAAAACGTTACGCTCTGTTCCCGCAAGGCCGGGGCCCTGCTCTGACTGAGCGAATTTCAGCCGAAGCATCGTGCGAACGTTGGTCAAATCAACCTGTATTCTAAAAAGCCCCAGCAGGAAAATGCTCTTTAGCCGACGAGCGCTTCTCAGATTGTACTGAGCCTCCGCAGCGTCGATCGCATAATCAATCTGGCGGACGTCTTTATTTTGGTAGTAGGCCAGAACTGCCCGGTCGACCGCCTGCCGTAAGTAATCCGGCAGCAGACTGTAATCTTCCTGGCTAAAAGCCTTTTCAAACTGCTCAGGTGGGAAATTGCCGTCGCCGCTGTAATCAGAGCCGATCGGTTTGCCCGTCAATATTCGGCGCACCGCCAGCCGTATATTGGCAAAATCGTCCCGCGTTCTAAAAAGCTCTACGAGGGACTTATCGAACATCAAATCCGCGAAAAGCTGACGGACCGCCTGCCTTCTGGTTCGCAAAACATCCTCCACCTCCACAAAGTTTCTGCCGGCTCCGGGCATAGCGTATTCGGTTGCGCTTAAAAGGCTCGCCGCTGCTTCCAGGCTTTCGGCATTGGCCATATCCAGCAGTGCGGCCCTGCTGAGCATCTGCATCTCGTACACTCGCACCAGAGCCGTCTGGCGAATATATCGCCAGTCGTCGTCGCCCACAGGCGGGTACATGTAGAAATCAACGAGAGGTTGCTCAAGTTTCGTATCGTGCATCTCGTATAAATCCTAAATTCGAATATCGAAATTCCAAACAATATGAAAACACGAATTTCAAATGTCCCTAATCTTGAGTTTTGAAATTCGTATTTCGGTCATTTGTATTTGTTTAGGATTTAGTGCTTAGGATTTCGTATTTCATTTTTCAAATAACTCTTTGGCCAACTCAATTTCCAGCTCTTTGCGTGCCTGATTTAGCAGCACCTCAAATGAGACATTGGTTCTTATCTTGCCGCGTTTCAAAATAAAGCCCCCACCAAGCTCCTGCCTCTGCTCGGACAGTCTTAAGTTACCTTTGTTTTGGCCGGCCAGCCGTTGATTAACCTGATTGACAAGCTCCTGGTCGATTCGCTTTTCATTTTTATCGACTACAACCTCTTCGTTGCCGGTCTCGACCGCCCTGACCATCAGGCCGGCTATAACCTGGCGATATTGGCGGTCCGGCAGATTCAGCAGCTGCCGGCGGGCCTGCTCAAAAACTTCGTCCAGTATTTTCCGTTTCTCTGTCAGCAGCTCTTTGGCGATTTGCATTCTCGCTGCTGCCAGAAGATGCGAGCTTTCCGCCTCTGCAGCCTTTTGAGCGAGGGCAGCCGTCTGCTTTTGGTGCTGACCCAGTTGCTCATCCAGCTTGGCCTGCTCGGCAGCCTGTTTTTCCTGAGCCTGGCGTTTTATCTTCTCGCCCTCCGCTCTGGCGTCAGCGAGTATCTTTGCGACTACATTTTCCGCGTCCATATTCTTGTTCCACACGAACCAAAATAAAAAATCAAAATGCAAAATTAAGGTCGTCATTGCCGCAAAGCGGCAATTCCACATTTTTTATATTTGCACTTTAATGTTTGCATTTGTTTAAGCCGCTTTGGGCCAACTGATGCCGTACAGCAGCATAAACAGAGTCGTCAGCAAGCCCAGAATTGCGTAAATCTCAACCATCACTGCGTAAACGACGCCCGCCTTAAACGCCAGCTCAGGCTTTTTGGCGGCCATCAGGATACCGGCGCTTGAGACTTTGCCCTGATAGATTGCGGTCACAAGACCGGCAATGGCGACTGGTAAGCACGCCATTAGAATTGATAGGCCTGTGACCAGACCTATCTTTTCGGGAACGCCGCCCTCGAAGAATTTAAGATTGAGCATTACCATAAAGGCGGCCAAAAATCCGTAGAATCCCTGCGTACCAGGCAGCACCACCATAATAAAGAACTGGCCGTAGCGTTCGGGCTTTTCACTCAATATGGCTGTGGCGCTCTTGCTGGCAACGTGGATTCCCACTGACGAGCCGATGCCAGGCAAAAACACCGCCAACCCTGCTCCAGTCAAAGCCAGTGCCATTCCATAATCCATCGCTGAACCTCTCTTTCTTGTTTACGGGTTACGTTCTTTCCAGGTAAATGTGCTTGAACTCCTTGTGCAGCGGCTCGAAGGCTTTGCCGCCGCCAACCAGGAACTTGGGGAAGAACTCCACAAATTGCAGTCTCATTGTATGTACAAACGCGCCGAGCACCGATAAGATCAGATTGAATCCATGGCCGCCGATAAGAACCGGTATCATAATCAGGATGCCGATGCCGTAGGGTATTTTTAGCGTCAACCCTGCTATGAGATTGACTGCCATAGCCAGGCCGGAGCTGACCATGCCCAGAGCCATCAATCGCAGGTAGCTGAGCACGTCGCCCAGATAGAAGACCGCGCTGAACAAGTTGTATGCGCCAAGCCCGAGACGCCCGCCCCAGCCGCCCTGCCGGCTGCTCAGCAGCACAATCAGCACTGCCGGCACGACCGCGAGTCTACCAAAGAGCTTGCCGACATCGGCGGAGATTACGCCAGCTTTGCTCAAACCCAATAGCAGCAGCGAATTAAGCATTACCAGCCAGGTCAGTTGCTCAAATACGGCTGCCGCGTAATCTTTCATTCTGAGATTGTGCACAAATGCAATCACAAGCCCGCTCATAAGCTGTACGTAACCCAGTATAAGCACCACGCCAAGCATCATTAGTGGTTTCTCCAGCGGGTCGAACCACATCAGCCTTTTCCGCAGCGGTTCCAGGCTGGGTACAAAAGCTGTCACTACGTTGCCGAACCATGAGCCGGTCAGTGCTCCGACTAATATTGCGAAGACCGAACAGACGCCGAGCATCCAGAGCAGCTTTTTGTCGCCCTGCATTTTTTTTACAAGCAGGACCGTTGCGACAACCATAATAAGACCGTAGCCGGCGTCGCCCAGACATATCCCGAAAAATAGCGCAAAGAACGGGGCAAGAAATATAGTGGGGTCGACATTGGAAGGCTGGGGCATACCGTAAAGGCGGGTTATGACCTCAAAAGGCCGAACGATTTGCTTGTTTTCTATCTCGACCGGGATCTCTTCATCCTCGGCCGGCTTGACCCTGCTCAAGCTCGACGCCCCAAAGGCCGAGACGATTTTCTCCAGGCGGCGATAATCCTTTTCTTTCACCCAGGCCTCCAGGACGACCGTGCGCTGCGTCGCCGGTGCGGCGCTTTTTGTCTGCTCTCTATTCAACAAATTCCAGTAGTGGTCGTAAAGGATTTCCAGCTTGAGCAGGTCTTTGGATAACTTTGTCGCGCTATCTATGTGCTTTTGCAGCAGCAGCTCTTGCTCGCTCAACTTGTCTTCATGCTGCTTTATCAATTCTGCCGCGGTGCCGGTCCCTTCGGCGGAGTTTATCCTGAGCGCAGCCGAAGGGCTCAGGGCAAGCATCGCAGCAAAGTTGACCGGCGCAAATTCCGCCGCTCGGAGCAGCTTTTGCACTTCGTTAGTGTTTTCTTTCAGATAGACCACGAGGCAGGCGTAGTGATTTTCTGTTTCTGCTATCTGCTGGATTGCCCCACCCAGCTCGCTGATATTATCCTGGACATATTTCAACTGCCCGGCCGGCATCATTCCCGCCTGACAGATAGTGCGGGCGAGCGGGCCGATCTCTTCTACGGGCGTCGCAAGAGACTGCCACGGCAGGAGCTCCTGGATAGTTCCGCGCAGGCTCTCACGCCGGCTCTTTGCTTTTTCTATCGCGGCTTCGACCTGCTCGCAGCGGTCGATGATCTTAAGAAGCTGCCGGTCTGAAACAGTGGTTTGGTAAGATATTTCATCTACCAGCACGCGAGGTGAGAGCATATTCACTAAAGCTTTTGTGGGGTCGCCAAAAACCTTCAGAAATGCGATGCACTTTGTAAGCCGATTTAACAGCTCCTCAATATCTTTTGGCCGGTCCCTTTTGGCCGCCAGCTCAGGCAGGTCTTTGCTGACCGTGGCTTGCTGTGCATTTAGAATCTGGCAGATGCCCTCTCTCTGCAGGACCTCCAGAAGCCCAGCGGCCTCGCTATTATGGCTGACGATCAGGATTTTTGCCATCGGGACTATGGCCATAATAAACCTCGCGGACAGACGCCGCAATAAATTGGGTAAATCAACCCCCCAATAAATTGGGGGGCTAAATATTTAGCCCCGCGATTTATCGCAGGGTTCCCTCTAATTTCACGTGTGGTTTTCTCCTGCCAAGTAATCCATTACTCTTGCCGCCGCCGGCGCCATTTTACTTTCTGCCTTCTGGCGAATCTGGCGGCGATGATTTTCAGCCCGGGCCCTCAGATCATTGATTTCCTGCTGGGCTTGTGCCCGGCCGCGCGACACGGCATCCTGGATCGCCTTTTTTCGCCGGCGCTCCGCCTCTTCCAGAAGCCCTCGGCGCTGATGTCGAGCTTGTTCAGCCTGCCCGACTGCCTCAGCCTTGGCTTGTTCGATGATTTGCTGGGCCTCAGCCTCAGCCTGCTTGATTCTCTTTATTAGCTCCATCTATGTCTCTGCGATTCAAAGCATCTAATTATTTAGCCTGCGGTTTCACCGCACGTTCCATCACAAAAGCTCGTCAACCTTTTGCACCAGCTCCTTGACATGAGCGAGTGACTTGTTGAACTCGGCCCATTCAAGTTCGGTTAGACTAAGCTCAATAATCCTTTCGACACCGTTTTTACCGAGCACAGCAGGGACGCCGACGAAATAACCGCCCACACCATATTCGCGGTCACAATAAGCACAGCAGGATAGCACAGGTTTCTTGTCTTTCAAGACCGCTTCAGCCATTTCGACTGCTCCTGCGGCGGGGGCGTAATAAGCGCTGTATCCGAGAAGATTCACCACCTCGCTGCCGCCTTTTCGGGTTCGCTCGATTAGCTCGGCGATTTTTTCTTCGCTGAGCAACTCGGTGACCGGTATTCCGCTGACGCAGGTATACCTGGGCAGAGGCACCATATCGTCACCGTGGCCACCCAGCAGCACGCACTTTATATTCTCTACGCTTACGCCAAGCTCGCGGGCAAGGAAATAGCTAAAGCGTGCCGAATCCAGAGCACCAGCCATTCCCACAACTCTATTTTTGGCAAAGCCGGTGACTTTATAGGCGGCGTAAACCATCGCATCCAGCGGGTTGCTAACCACAATGATTACGCTATCGGGCGAATATTTCGCTGTTTTTTCTGCGACTTCCTTGATGATCCGGACGTTTTTTGCCAGCAGGTCATCCCGGCTCATGCCGGGCTTACGAGGCAGGCCGCTTGTTATGATGACCAGATTGCTGTCGGCGGTTTCCTGCCAGTCTGTCGTGCCCACGATGTCACAATCGTAAAGCCGGATAGGGCCGGCTTCGGCGATATCGAGGGCTTTGCCCGCAGCTAGTCCCTTGACTATATCCAGCAGGACGATGTCGCCAAGCTCTTTATTTGCGGCGGTATAGGCAGCGGTTGCCCCAACATTGCCCGCGCCAACTATTGTTATCTTGTCCCTTGTCACGCAGACTTTCTTTAACAAATACACTACTTTGTGTCAACACGCCATTCGAGGATGCCGCCATCGTTTTGCCAGCGCTGCGAAGCGGCGGCGGGCAATGACTGCGGCGGCTCTTTCCACTCGCGCGCACCAGGTCCGCTGCCGATAGTTGGAAATGCCGAAATCCGCAGCCTGGCACAACCCATCGGTATCAACGTGACAGCTTCCGCCGGCTCGTCAGATTTGGCAGGGCTTTGTTGCAGTTCGCCGACCAGGCCGAGATGATCCTTCTTCCATTGTGGAATCTTCTTGGCTTTGGCGCGCAGCTCAACCGGAGCAGCGGTAGCTTCAAAAGGCTGCCCGTCGGCGGGCCAATCCTTCTGTACGACCTCGAACGCTGAAGCCGGATCAGTCTCGTTCAGCACCAGCCCATAGTTCCAATCAGTTGTAGGATGAATCTCCCAGGCGGGCCAATCGTCGGTGCCGCCTGCCCGAACGTACTTCTCGCCGATCTTCAACGAGTACGTTAATGGGCCGCGATTAACCGAGACACTATTTTTGTTTTTCTGCCATACGTTGGTCGTGATTTTCATCGGCAGCTCCAGGCACACCTTGTCGCCGTTCGCCCATTGGCGGGAAATCACAACGTATGACCCTGGCCGCCCTTCGACAAGCACGTTTCTCCAATTGATCGCGAGCTTGGGCCTTTCGCACCAGAGCGGCACCCGCAGATAAAGCGGGAAGCGGACCGGCCTGGCGGTGTTGACGGTAAGCTCGATGCTCTCATCGAAGGGATAACGGGTGCTTTCTGTGATTGTAACTTCCCTGCCGCTTCCGACCTTTGCGGTAACCTTGCAGGGGGCGTACAGGACCGCTGCCAAGCCGTTGCCCGGCGCAGCCAGCCAGAGATGTTCGGCATAATAAGGCCAGCCGTGCGCAACGTTGTGCTGGCAGCAGCGGTGGCGGTGCGGATCGAATAGCATCATCGGGCCGCTATTTTGCACGCCCGGCGATTTGTTGGCGCTGTCACACAATATCAGGTTCGGAGCAGTCAGATAATGCAGGGCTTTCAAATCCGGCGTCAGCGACGCAGGAAACGAGTTGAATGTCACATCCTCGCATCGGTCGGCCCATTTGACGTCACCGGTTATTTGCAGCAGCATCTCGCACGAGAGCATCATCTCAACCATCGAGCAGGTTTCGGCCGCCTGGCGGGGATCTGTGTAACCTTCCCGGCAGTTTTCATCGGCGCCGTACAATCCGCCGGGCGTCTGCCCATAGATACCCC
>JAFNGF010000345.1:8054-8286 GCA_017885385.1 Planctomycetota bacterium | reverse complement strand
GGCGAAGGCCGAGGCCGGAGCGGGATCGGCTGACCGGCTCAGTCTTGAGGAAATTCACCGCTTCGGTAACGGCCCAATCAAAGAGAACGGCTCTCTACGCTGGGATTTCGACCGGCTGCTTTCAGAGGTAAAGACGGGCATAGGCAAGGCGGCGAAAAAGGCCGACAAGCTTGCCCCCGCACAAGCGGGGGTCGCCGGTATCGGCGTCGATAGCTGGGGCGTGGATTTCGGC
>JAFNGF010000345.1:0-8014 GCA_017885385.1 Planctomycetota bacterium | reverse complement strand
TCAGTCTATCAACTGCTGGCGATGCGGCTATCGAGCTCGCCGGTTTTGGCTAAGACTAAGAAGCTCATCTTCATTGGGGATCTGTTCTCGTACTACCTATGTGACCGTGCTTTTGGTGACTATACGCTGGCCAGCACGTCTCAACTGATGGATATGAGAACGGGCAAATGGTCGCAAGAGATGTTCGACAAATTATCGCTGCCGATTGAGATTATGCCGGATGTTATCGAGCCGGGCACAGTTGTCGGCAAGTTAACCAGGCCCATCGCACAAAAACTTGGATGCGGGCAGATTCCCGTGATCGCAGTCGCTTCGCACGACACCGCTTCTGCTGTCGCGGCGGTCCCAGCCGGTGAGAATAATTGGGCGTACCTTTCCTCCGGGACATGGTCGCTGATGGGAGTCGAGGTGCCAAAGGCGATTGTCAATGATAAGACCTTCCAGTACGAATTCACAAACGAAGGCGGCGTTGAAAATACGATTCGGCTTCTAAAAAACATAATGGGACTCTGGCTCGTCCAGGAATGTAAAAGGCAGTGGGAACGAGAAGATGTTGAGCTATCTTACGAGCAATTGACCGAGATGGCTCAAAAAGCCAAGCCCTTTGCGGCTCGCATTGAGGTTGATCGCAGCGAATTTCTCGCCCCCGGCGATATGCCAAAAAGAATAAATGATTACCTGGTAGAGACAGGCCAAAAGATAATTGTGGATAAGGGGCAAATGATAAGGGCGATACTGGAGGCTTTGGCCTTTAAGTATCGCACGGTCATCGAAAGAATTGAGGATGTCACGGGCAAAAAAATTGACTGCCTGCACATTGTCGGCGGCGGGATGAAAAACGAGCTTTTGAACCAGTTCGCCGCTGATGCCACGGGCAAAAAAGTCATAGCCGGGCCGGCTGAAGCCACGGCCATCGGCAATATCCTGATGCAGGCAAAAGCGACCGGCCAGATAAAAACACTAACAGAAGCCAGAAAACTGGTGCGCAACTCATTCGAGCTAAAAGAATATCAACCGCAAAACGCGCCGCTCTGGGAGAAGCAATATGAAAAAGTCCACAAGTGACATACGGTTAGCGAGATGCCTGTTTCGATAGAAGAACTCGAGCAAAAGCTGGATAGTTTCGACGCTGGCGAGAGAAAGCAGACGCTGGGGTCACTGTGCAAAAAAGTCCGGGCTGGGGAAGTCACTCTGCCCGAACCCGGCCGGGCGGTCAATCTGCATTGCCACACCTTTTTCTCCTACAATACTTACGGCTATTCGCCGAGCAAATTTGCCTGGCTTGCGCGAAAGTCCGGGCTGGCCGTTGCCGGCGTGGTGGACTTCGACGTACTTGATGCCGCGGAAGAGTTCCTCCAGGCGGCCAGGATGCTGGGTCTTAAAGGCTGCGCCGGCCTGGAAACGCGAGTTTACGTGCCGGAATTTTCCGATAGAGTCATCAATTCGCCCGGCGAGCCCGGCGTTTCATATCACATGGGCGTGGGATTTCCCGGCGCAAAAGTGCCGGCCGAGCAGAAAGAGTTTCTGGCAGGCCTCCGCGAAACCGCCCAGCAGAGAAATCGAGAATTGACGACCCGCGTGAACAAATATCTTCGCCCGGTCGAGCTGGACTATGAGCGTGACGTGCTTGCGTTGACGCCGTCGGGTAACGCCACCGAACGCCATATATGCCTGGCGTACGCCCGCAAGGCAAAGGAATTCTTCGGCAAGACCGATGCTCTGGCGGATTTCTGGTCAAAAAAACTCGCAGTGGATGCAGAAGCGCTGGGCGTCCCAGAGGGTAGGGACTTGCTTAATACCATTCGGGCCAAAACGATGAAACGAGGGGGCGTCGGATACGTCCAGCCGGACAGGGGATCGTTCCCACTGATGGCCGATACGAACCGGTTTATCCTGGCCGCGGGGGCGATACCGGTGCACACCTGGCTGGATGGAACCAGCAAAGGCGAACAGGCCATCGAAGAGCTTCTGGAAGTGGCGATGAGCACGGGGGCGGCGGCGATTAACGTAATCCCCGACCGCAACTACACGCNNCCAGCGAATGGGCTAAGAGAAATTTCAAGAGTGTGGCAGAGAAAAACGAATTTTTCCGAAGGCTCGGCAGTGCGCTACAACCGGACCAGGAAGATAAACTTGCTGGTTTGAATGAAAACGCAGCTGTAAAACAGATATTGGAGAAACTCAAGACTTGAGATGGGCAAACGACAACGATGGCAGACTTGCCGAGGACACAATATGCCGTGCAATTAGTTGGGCCGGATGAGCTTATCCTGAATAAATCTAAGGAGGTGCACAGGCCCGGCCCACACCAGCTGCTTTGTCGGGTCGAAGTGGTTGGGCTTTGTTTTTCCGACCTTAAATTGCTAAAGCAATTCTCCTGCCACGTGCGCAAAAGCGAAATAGTTGCCGGCATTAACAAGGAGGTGCTTAGAGAGGTACCCAGCTATGTCCCCGGCGAAGCGCCGACCGTCCCCGGGCACGAAACCGTGGTTATAGTAGAGGCAGTCGGCCCCGGCGTAGAAAACTTCAAGCCCGGTGAGCGTTATCTTGTCCAGACGGATTACCGCTGGCTTCGCACCGCCGGCGCCAACGCTGCCTTTGGCTACAATTTCGAGGGCGCCTTACAGGAATACGTGCTGATGGATGAGCGAGTCATCACGTCGCCGGAAGGTGACTCGATGCTGATCCCGGTCTCGCAGAATCTATCTGCCTCGGCTGTAGCTTTGGTCGAGCCGTGGGCTTGTGTTGAAGACGCCTACGCATCCAAAGAACATACCAGCGTTAAGGCGGGTGGACAGATGCTGGTGGTCGCCGAGGCGAAAGAAATTTCAAATTTCAAATTTCAAATTTCAAATTTGACTACGCGATACGGTAAGCCCGCAAAGATGACCTGGGTTTCCAAATGGCGGGGGCCTGAATTGCCGGACGCCGGCTATGACGATGTGATCTATTTTGGGTGCGACGCGAAAACTGTTGAAGCATTGTTTGCAAAAGTTGCCGCACATGGCCTTTTGAACATTGTTCTTTGCGGCGGCAAGTTCGGCAGAAGCGTTACTACCTCGGTCGGCAGGGTTCACTATGGCGGCATCCGCATAGTCGGAACGACCGGCTCGGACCCGGCAGAATCCATGAAGTACATACCCCAAACCGACGAGATTCGGCCGGGCGACAAGATAAATATCGTAGGGGCGGCCGGCCCTATGGGCACAATGCACGTGATACGAAACATCTGCCAGGGCGTGCAAAATGTGAGCATCTTTGCCGCCGACGTCGATGACGAACGCATATCTGCATTGACGAAAATCGCTGCGCCGCTGGCTAAGAAGAACATCGTTGATTACCAGACTTACAATCCAGGCAGAAATGAGGTCGCCGAGTCTTTTGACTATACCGTTCTGATGGCGCCTGTTCCTGACTTGGTTGTTGCCGCAGTGCGCACTTCCGGCGAGCGCGGCATCATAAATATCTTTGCCGGCATCCCGGCGACCGTCACCGCGCAAATCGACCTTGACACTTACATCAGAAAGCAGCTTTACTTCATCGGAACCAGCGGCTCAACCCTGGATGATATGAAACAAGTCCTGGCCAAAGTTACCTCTGGAAGGCTTGACACCAACGTTTCTGTTGCGGCTGTGTGCGGTATGGAAGGCGCAACCGACGGCATCCGGGCGGTCGAGAACCGATCAATAGCAGGCAAGATTATGGTTTACCCGGCCTGTCACGCGCTGGGCCTGACCAAGCTGGAAGAATTGCATGAGAAAATGCCGGAAGCGGCAAAACATTTAAGTGACGGTATGTGGAACAAGGCAGCCGAAGACACGCTGCTCAAAATATGCCGTAAGCAGAAAGGACAAAACCAAAAGAATAATCAATAAGGAAGGGGCAAGCAATGCAACGCAAAGGAAAAAAGGCAATCAACCAAACGAAGACAGAATACTTGGGACGGTGCTTAATTTTTCTACTTGTCCTGGCAATTTTTTGGCCAATCAGCACTTATGGTCAGGAACCCGGCTTTGACGGTCTGAGCATGAGTCTGGGCAGCCTGGCCAGGCTGTCGCACGCCAAGACCCGCTCAATCAGCCCGGAAAACTTCACCGGCGAAAAAGGCAAGGCAGGCATGGCGACAGAAGGAACGGGCGCCGGAGCGGCTCGTGAGCTGGGTCAGGGCTGGAAGATATCGCCATCCGTCAGAATCGAAGCCGGCCAGACCTTTGTGCTGGCCGACATCCAGAGCCCCGGAGCCATCCAGCATATCTGGATGACGCCTACCGGAAATAACCGCTTTAACATTCTGCGGATTTACTGGGACGGCGAGAAACAGCCATCTGTGGAATGTCCGGCCGGCGACTTTTTCGCCTGTGGTCTGGGATGCGTCAAAGTCACGTCGCTAACAGTCTGCGTCAATCCGGGAAGCGGATTCAACTGCTACTGGCTGATGCCTTTTCGCAAGGGCTGCAAGATCACTATGACCAATATCGATGAGAAACCAATGGTGCTTTACTACCAGATTGACTACGTGCTGACCAATGTCCCGCAGGATTTGGCTTATTTCCACGCCCAGTTCCGTCGCGTCAATCCGCTTCCGTACAAAGATGTATATACGATCCTTGACGGCGTGCAGGGACAGGGTCACTATGTGGGAACGTATATGACCTGGGGCTCGAATAGTCCCGGCTGGTGGGGCGAAGGCGAAATCAAGTTCTATATGGATGGCGACAAAGAGTTTCCCACTATTTGCGGCACGGGCACTGAGGATTACTTTTGCGGTTCTTACTGTTTCCACAAACCAGGAACGGAGGAATATCAAGAGTTCAACACGCCTTATGCCGGCATGCCGCAGGTTATACCGGACAAGAAGCAGCCGAAATTCAGCCTGTACCGCTGGCACATTAGGGAGCCGATCAGGTTTGAAAAGGATTTAAGAGTGACCATGCAGGCGTTGGGCTGGCAAAGCGAGGGACGGTATCTGCCTCTGCAGGATGACCTTTCTTCGGTCGCGTTCTGGTACCAGGCCGAGCCGCACGCATCTTTCCCGAAATTGCCGGATAGAAACTCCTTGAAAATTGAGTAGGGTGGGCTATGCCCACCGTCACATAGCTGGGTACAAGGCACAACCTTAAGGATAGTGGAGCAAATGAGCGACGTGGACACGATCGAAAAAACATTCGAGGCAGCACGACAGCGTTACGCCGAGCTGGGCGTTGACACCGAAAGGGCAATAGAGCGTCTGAGCAAGATTGCCATATCGCTGCATTGCTGGCAAGGCGATGATGTGCGGGGATTTGAAAGCAGCGAAGGACTGAGCGGCGGCGGAATAATGGCTACGGGTGCCTACCCAGGCAGGGCGCGGACCGCGGATGAGCTGCGGACAGATCTGGAAAAGGCACTGAGCTTGATACCTGGCAGACATCGGCTGAACCTTCACGCAATGTACGCGGAAACCGGCGGAAAGAAAATAGAGCGCAACGAAATCAGGCCGGAGCATTTTTCAGCCTGGATCGACTGGGCAAAAACCAACGGTCTGGGCATGGATTTCAATGGGACATTCTTCTCGCACCCAAAAGCTGAAAGCGGCTTTACTCTTTCCAGCGCAGATGAAGGAATCCGCAAGTTCTGGGTCGAGCACGGAATTGCATGCCGAGAAATCGGGGCCGCGATGGGCAAAAAACTGGGTACACCCTGTGTGACAAACGTGTGGATTCCGGATGGGTATAAAGATATTCCCGTCGATCGTAAAGGTCCGCGAGACCGGCTTAAAAAGTCACTGGATGAAATATTCGCCCAAAAGATGAATCGAAAGTGGCTTTTAGACTCGGTCGAGGGCAAGCTCTTTGGCATCGGCTCTGAGAGCTATGTGGTCGGCTCACACGAATTCTACCTGGGCTATGCAATACAGAACAACATTTTGCTTTGCCTGGACGCAGGACATTTCCATCCTACCGAGGTTATTTCTGATAAAATATCGTCGGTGCTGACTTATCTCGACCGGATATTGCTTCACGTAAGCAGGGGCGTCCGCTGGGACAGCGACCACGTAGTTATTCTGTCGGATGAGTTGCGGGCGATAGCAGAAGAAATAGTCCGGGGCGATTACCTGGAAAGGGTGCACATCGGGCTTGACTTTTTCGATGCCAGCATCAACCGTGTTGCAGCCTGGGTTATCGGCACACGCTGTATGCTTAAGGCCCTGTTGCTCGCCGTGCTGGAGCCGACGGATAAGCTCCGCCGGGCGGAAGCCGGCGGTGATTACACGACGCGCCTGGCAATGCTCGAAGAGCTAAAAACTATGCCCTTCGGCGCGGTCTGGGACTATTACTGCACAAGGCAAGATGTTCCGGCCGGTGCGGACTGGCTGAAGGAAGTAAGGGATTACGAGAAGAGAGTTACGAGTCTGAGGCAAGGTTAGACCGATGCCAATTCTAAGGAAAGGAATTGCAAATGGCCGACGACACCAAGAGTAGTGCCATAAAGGGGCTGGATTCGCTTTATGAGTTTGAGCGGGAGCCGGTCTCACAGGATAAACTCCAGCCCGGCAAACACTTTGCAGGGGTCTTTGCCGGCGAGCACGTTGCGGGAACAGAGTTCGTCATCGGGGCACTATTTGTGGCCTGGGGCGCGACGGCATTCGACATATTTGTGGGACTCCTTATCGGCAATCTTATGGCTGTGCTGACGTGGACATTCGTATGCGCTCCAATCGCCGTGCAGACCCGGCTGACGCTCTATTGGTATCTTCGCAAGATTGCCGGGCCTGTCACGACCACGATTTACAATATCTTGAATGCCGTCTTATTCTGCATCCTTGCGGGATGTATGATTACGGTTTCTGCCTCAGCCATTCGGATTCCTTTCGGAATCCCCGCTCAGACGCAGTGGTATCCGCAGGATGCGCGTTTTGTGCTCGTCGCGGTCGCCGTGGGCGCGGTAGTGGTAGCGCTGGCGATACTTGGATTCAAACGGCTCGCGCAGTTCTCAGAGGTCTGCTCCCCGTGGATGTTTTTGATGTTTATCGCGGGCGCGATTGCGATGCTGCCGGTGCTGGCGGAAAAAGTGCTCGGCGGGCAAATAGCCAGTTTCGCGGATTTCTGGACAATGGCGAATAAGGCGATCTGGACGGGCAATGCCCCGCCAGGCAAAGAATCAATCGGCCTATGGCACGTCGCAGCCTTTGCGTGGATATGTAACCTGGCAATGCACGCGGGGCTGTCGGATATGGCCCTATTGCGCTATGCCAAAAAGACGTCCTACGGGCTATATTCGGCGTTCGGCATGTTCCTGGGGCATTATCTTGCGTGGGTTTGCGCCGGGATAATGGGCGCCGCGACGGCCCTGGTGCTCGGCACGACCATCGACAAGCTCGACGCCGGCGGCGTCGCCTGGCAGTCGCTGGGAGTCTCAGGAATCATCGCGGTCGTGCTGGCCGGCTGGACCACTTCCAACCCCACGCTTTATAGAGCGGGCCTCGCCTTCCAGGCGGTTACCCCAGGCTGGCCAAGATGGCTGGTCACACTTGCAGCGGGAATCGTTACCACCCTTATTTCGTGTTCGCCGTTCGTATTTGTGTGGCTATTGGACTTTGTAGGCTGGTACGGCCTTCTGCTGATGCCGGTCGGGGCGATTGTTTTTGTTGAGCACTGGATTTTCCCGAAGATTGGGCTAACTCAGTTTTGGGCATCGCGAAAGAAATTGCTTGTAAGCTGGCCTGCATTACTTTCCTGGGGTATTGCAATCGCAGCGGCACTGTGGTTAGAAAGAACAGGGACGCTGCATTTATTCTTTTTATTTGTGCCGACGTGGCTGCTAACCGCGGCGCTATATATCGTATTTGCCTCGATTGCAGGTGCTCGTGAAGATTTTGGGAAACTCGAAACTGTCCGGGAGCCGGCTCAGCCAAAAACGCCCGAACGCATTGAGCAGAAAAAAACCGGTGGAATGGATGCCGGTTTGTGGGTTACGGGCATAACGGCGGCAGTATCATTACTACTATGTCTGATTCTGCCCATCTGGGTTTATG
>JAFNGF010000344.1:3312-3532 GCA_017885385.1 Planctomycetota bacterium | reverse complement strand
ATATCCGCAGGGTCCTGCAATACAATCTACAGCTGGACGGCTTTGAGGTGCATCAGGCTGATAACGGGGCCCGTGCTCTGGAAATCGCCGCCGAGCTGATGCCCGACTTGATTCTGCTGGATTGGATGATGCCTGGAATGGACGGATTGGAGGTGCTCTCTAAGCTCAAACAGGACAAAAAAACAGAGAACATACCGGTCTTTATGTTGACGGCTAAGGG
>JAFNGF010000344.1:0-3265 GCA_017885385.1 Planctomycetota bacterium | reverse complement strand
AAGTACGTCAATACCGAAGGCAGGTAAAAACCGCTCCTGTTGATTCTCATCTTCAAAGGAGCTGGCCAGCTATATGGGGGTGTGTACAAATGCGTGCTGTTCGTTTCCCGTTTTCGATTCTTCTGCAACTATAGATGCGTGACGGAGCGTTCTTGACTACCGATAGATAGTACCGCTGCCCGAGGCGAGACTTGCTGGAGCCATCACCCTTTAGAAGCTACGGGCAGCAGGTACTATTTACCCCGCCACAGTTAAAGTAAAAAGAAAGAGGGGGCAAAAATGCTAAACGCCAAACCAATATTGCTGGTCGAAGCTTACCGAGCGGATGCAGTCCTTATTGAGCGAGCGCTGAAAGACTTGAAGGTCACAAACCAATTGGTAGATACGCCCGATGGCAAAAAGGCGTCGGCATATCTAAGAACCAAAGGCGGCAAAAAACCATGCCTTATCCTTCTGGATTTGACCACGCCGGAGGCCAACGGCATCGAATTTCTGAAAACCCTAAAGGCTCATAAATCGCTGGCAAAAATTCCCGTTGTTGTGCTGGCAACCTTCGAAAAAGAACGCGATGTGGTTGAAAGTCTTAGGCTTGGTGTTGCTGGATACATAGTTAAGCCTGTGGATTACAAAAAGTTTGTCGAGGCAGTCAGGACGGTTGACCTGTGCTGGACTTTAAGTGAGCCGCCGGATGGAGACTGAGATTACGCAAAATTCCAGATGCAGAATTCTGCTGGTCGAAGACGATAAGATCGACCAGGCAGCCTTCGAGCGATTGGTCAAACAGCAAGGGCTTGCGTATGATTACACTATAGCCGGCTCTTTTGCCCAGGCAAAAAGCATCTTAACCTCCAACAAATTTGATGTGGCAGTTGTTGATTATCTTCTTGGTGATGGGACGGCCTTTGATGTTCTGGAATTGGCCAACGATACTCCTGTGATTTTTGCTACCGGAGTTGGAGATGAAGAGATCGCCATCAAAGCAATGAAGGCAGGGGCATACGACTATATCATAAAGGATGTGCAGCGCAACTATTTGAAAATCCTGCCGCAGGTGGTAGAAAAAGCCCTGGCACACAAAAAAACTGCCGACGCACTTAAACAGTACCACAATGACCTTGAGGCGCTGGTCAAAGAGCGAACAGAACAGCTCGAAGAAGAAAAAGAGCTTCTGGCGGTGACTGTTTGCAGTATGACCGACTGCGTCATCGCGGTAGACGTGCAAAAGCGAATCATTCTATTCAACAAAGTAGCCGAAAATCTGACCGGATGGAAGTGCCGTGAAGTCCAGGGCAAAATAATCGATGAAATTTTCCATCCCATTGACGAGAAGACAAAGAAGCCGGGCGAGAGTCCTATCGACAAGGTGCTGACTTCCGGCCAGACAGAAAACGGCAGCGACCGTGACGCTCTTATCACCAGAGACGGCAGCGAATGTCCTATTTCGGCTACGGCAGCACCCATCCGCAAGAATGACGGGACGATGGTGGGCATCGTTATGGTACTGCGTGACGTATCCCGTGAGCGTGAAATTGACCGGATGAAAACCGACTTTATCTCTTCAGTAACACACGAGCTGCGTACGCCGCTGACGGCAATTAAGGCCTATATCACGACCATACTGCGCGACCCGGATATGCCTGAGCAGACCAAGCACGAGTTTTTGAACGTCATCGATGAAGAATCAGACCTTCTAAAGAACTTGATTGAAGCGATTCTGGAAGTGTCGCGGATTGAGTCCGGGACGGTCAAATTTTCGCGGGAGCCTGTGGATATTACCGCCGTCATAGAGCAGGTCCTCTCAGCGGTCCAGCACTTAGCCGGCAAAAAAAATATCTGGCTAAAAGCAGATATTGCCGACCAATTAGGTGTGCTGCATGGTGACGAGGGCAAGATTCAGTCAATGGTTATGAACCTGGTCTCTAACGCAATCAAGTTTACGCCTGAAAATGGTCGGGTCACTATCTCGGCCCGGCGCCGGACTTCGGCGACCGCCGCCGTCGCGGGGGGGACGTCATTGCTGCAAAAGCAGGAATCAGTCGAGCCGAGCCAAGAATTGGTCATAAGCGTCAGCGATACGGGCATTGGCATACCCAAAGAGGCGCTTCCAAAAATCTTCGACCGATTTTACCGTGTGCACCGCCCCGGTAAGCAGATCAAGGGCACAGGATTAGGCCTGGCTATTGTTAAGGAAATTGTGAATATGCACGGCGGCAGAATCGAGGTCGAAAGCGAATTGGACAAAGGCTCCACCTTCACCGTCTTCTTGCCCTTGAACACTCAAACCGCTCTATATGTCTAATGTTACTTTAACCACAGATTTCACAGATTTCACTGAATCTTTTTTCCCGTTCTAATCCGTGCCCATCTGCGTTAATCTGTGGTTTATGCTTTTGAAAATTGACAATTGAGTACTTACAATAGTGGGCGATGACCATATATTATCAACGAGTGTCGCCGATATCGGTATTTATGCTGGCTTTTTGGCTGGCCTCCGCCAAACTCGCCAACAAAAATCCCTGGAAGAGCTCGCATTGAAGTAATCGCTAAAGTGATGCCTCCACAGATTACACACAAGTGCAACCTGCCAAATCTGTTCATCAATCTGTGAAATCTGTGGTTATTCGTGGGCCTGAATGTATAATATACACAGTCCGGTCGGCTGGTTGCGAAGCCCATTGGGAGGACCGAAAAATGAAACGTGTATCGGGCAATTTCAAATTTCAAATCTCGCATTTCGAATTTATGTGCGCGGTGGCAGTAATCTTACCGGGTCTTACGGCGATTTGTTTGGCCGGCCTGCCGAGAAGCAACGTCCCAGGATTACCACAAAGCGGGATCGCTCAGCATAGGCCCCGGGGTTCGACTCTTAGGATAATTCAGCTTCCAGAGGCGAAAGTTACCGGCTCTCTGAGCGTGGAGGAAGCCTTGGCCAAGCAGACCACGCTCCTGTATTCCCCAGGAAGACGCGGGGGCATTAAGTTTAGTGGACAGGCTCTTAGACCTGCTCAGATCGGCCAGTTGGCGTGGGCGGGTTTTGCCACGATGGAAAGGCCGCCCCAGCCCCCCGCTCCTGCCTTCTGGCAGGAAGGCGCAGGGGCTCCGACGCCGAGCCGTTCCCGAACCGCCCTGCAAGACAGCGAAGCCTATCCAATACAGCTTTATCTGGCGACGCAAGATGGCGTTTACCTATACAATCCCAGCACGCACAGCCTGCAGCAAACCTTGAATCTGGATGCGCGAGGCGGATTGGCGGCGGCAACCATAA
>JAFNGF010000343.1 GCA_017885385.1 Planctomycetota bacterium | reverse complement strand
ATTTTACTTTTGCAATTATCACATTTCGGACGAGTTAAGACATGTAGTTAACGATCAGTTCGCCACAAAGATTTTCGACGAAAAAGGCAAGTCAACCCGACAGGCAGACTACACGGTCAGCAGTGTTGCCGCCACCAACCAGTTGATAGTAAGATGCCCATATAAAGAGGATGTTGAGGCGGTGCTGGAACTTTTGTATAACGTGGATGTCCCGCCCGTCCAGGTTAAAATTGATTGCATTATTTCTGAGGTTTATGCGGATAAGACGCTGGACTGGTCAACGAGCTTAGAAGTTCAAGAGCTATTTGGCGAGAAGATTTGGGCCGGACCGTCAGGACAGCCTTTCGGGATTGCTGTTCAGGAACTGCTCAAAGATCCGTCTTTGCTGCCTGCATTTCCCGGGGCTTCAATCAGGGAGCTGGCTCGCGCCAGAATGGGGCTTCAGGTTGGATATGCCAACGACAAGTACCTGGCTTTGGTTGATATACTGGAGTCACACGGTTATCTGAAAGTCTTGATGAACCCCTCGCTCGAAATCGTCAACGGCAAAACAGCGAAACTCTCGTCAAGTCAGAAGGTGCCGCTGCAACAGGAATATATTACAAGTGGCGCTGTTTCGCAATGGGTAGAGAGTAGAATGAAGTATGAGGACGTGGTCGACTCGCTTCAGATTACTCCTCACGTGTTCGCACAGAACTACATCGGCCTGGAAACAACCATTGTCCTCGGGTCAAAATTAACGCCTGAAGGCGTCAAGCAATTGCCTATTATCACCAAGAAAGAAATCGACAACAAAGAAAACCGCATCAGACAAGGTGAGAGTCTGGTAATAGGCGGGATGAGAAAGAGCGAGAGGCGCGATGTTAGGCGGGGCATCCCCTTCCTGAAAGACCTGCCTGTGATCGGCATTCTATTCTCCGGCAGTGATTTTGAAGAGCGGGTCGTAGAGACCATATTCATTCTGACCCCGACCATCTCCACAGGCGGCAGGCCAAACAAAGAGATGGTCGAAGAGCTCACCCGCAAACACCAACCGGCGCAGCAGACCGGAGCATTATCGGAAACCTTGAATGATCCCTTCGGCGTCGAGGCCGGCAAGACAGAGTTGCAGCGTAAAACCGACGAGGCTGAGCAGCTAGGGCTTGAGGCTGAGGCCGGAAAAGCAGAGGCCCGACACGCGGTCAGAGAAGCAAACGTTCGGACGGCACGGGCAGAGACGCAAGCTCAACGGGCGACCGCTGAGGTGACAAATATAAAGACAGATTCGCAAAAGCTGATTGTTCAGGCTAAAACCACTGAAGAAAAAGCTGTCGCCGATGCCAAGCAAGCCCAGGCCGAGCTGGAGAAGGCGAAATCTGAGCTGGCCAAAGCGAAGACCGACACTCAAACGGCGCAGGCTGAGATAGAAAAGCTGAAAGAGCGAGTTAAACAGGCCGAGCAAAAAGCTGCCGGTGCCGAAAAACGTGCACAGCCTGAAATACAGAAGCCCAAAGTGCAAGAGCAGCCCGCTCAGGCTGAGGCCAAAAACTCCCAGACAGAAACTGGCAAGGCCGCCGAATCCGAAAAGAATAAGGCCGATGCCGACCAGCCGAAGCAAGAAAAAGAGGCGTCCAGTACCGAAGGGGCTGAGAAGACCTGAGGATAGATGAATTCGCTGCCGGCGGCGTCTTCGCATCACGATTAACCATATACGGGAAATTAACAATAGTTAACGGAGAGAGTATATGGAGAACTTTGGCGGCACAAATCTTACCGGTAACAACGAAGACTTCGATGACCCAATTCCTCTTGACGATGAGCTCGACAANNCAGAGCGTCCGTTTCCCATTCGCCTTTGAGCTTAGGCGGCGGTAACATGGCAGAAGTGGGAAAGCCGGTCGTGCGAAAGGCCGCTGGGGTGATCACCTCGGGCGACCGAATCACGGGCGTAAAGACCTTCTTTACAAAGCTGCATCCCGGGGCCATGGAGTTCCTTGATGAGCAGATCAACAAGTGGCTGAAAGATAACCCCGGCATCGTGATAAAGCGAACCGACACTACCACAGGTGAGGTCCAGGCCAAAAAGAGCGAACCTAACATCATTATCACCGTCTGGTATTAATTTATCTTTAATATCTGGGTACACAGAGCCTGGGCGGAGGCCAGCAGCCGGTTTTTGCACCGTCTCAAGCAAGGGGTGGAGATGCTCTGCCATTGGCAGGCGGCAAGTCAGAAGTGAGCGAATAGACTCTCTAATCAGCCGAGAATGGGCGGAAAAAATCCGGCCTTTTCAGAACCGCTGCGCTTCATAAAGCAAAAAATTCTTGAAACAAAAGTCCTTGACATGTCCGGCGAATTGTCTTATTTTGCTATAATTCGGTTGTCTATGTGCGGTGAACAGAACGATTTTAGATTGTTTGGAGGCTTTAGTGGCTAACCAGTTGACTCGTCAGTTGATCAACGCCGGGGTGCATTTTGGGCACGGCGTCAGCCGATGGAACCCCAAAATGGCCCCGTTTATTTTCGCCAAGCGAGGCAACATTCATATCATTGATGTCAGGAAAACCTTAAAGGGCTTGCTGATAGCAAAAAGGTTGCTGGCCCAGGTGGTGGCATCGGGCAACGATGTTATCTTGGTGGGCACCAAGCGACAGGCTCAGAAAGTGGTAGAAGCAGCGGCCAAAAAGTGCGGCATGCACTATATCTGCCAGCGCTGGCTGGGCGGAACGCTCACAAACTTCAGAACCATACGCTCCCGATTGCAGAGACTGGAGCAGCTCGAAGCTATGGAGCAAGATGGAACACTGGAAAGTGAGAGCAAGAAACACGCCTCCAGGCTCAAACGTGAGATGCGAAAGATAAGAGGCAATCTGGATGGTGTGCGCAAGATGACTCGTCTGCCCGGTGCAGTGGTAGTAGTGGATGCGAAGAAGGAATATCTTGCTCTGCGTGAGGCCAAGAAGCTGGGCATCGCCACGGTCGGGGTCCTGGATACGGATTCCGATCCCGATACGGTGGATGTGGCGATTCCGGCTAATGACGATTCCATCAGGGCGATTGAATTGATACTTAATGAGCTGGCCGATGCGGTGGCGATCGGCAAGACGATGACTTCCGCTCGCGCCGAGCCTGCGGGCCGGCCGAAGCGGGTTCATCCAAGAAGGCCGACCTTTGCCCGGGCCGGCGAAACTGAATCCAAGACCGTCGCGGCTGTAGAGCAGGCGTCGGCGGAAAACTCGGACTCGGCCCCGCAGGGAGGTGACGATAACCGGAAAGAGCCCAACCAGATGGGCGACAGTCAATAGTTGGTGATATTCAGCCGGCGGTTTCACGGCTCGACCGAGCTCGCCGAAGTCTGCCGGTTCGCATAATAACGGTTACAATCCACAAGTCACGAGCCGTAACAAGTAAGGGTCTCTAAAATGGCGGAAATTTCAGCTTCTATGGTGGCAAAACTACGGAAGATAACCGGCCAGGGGATGATGGACTGCAAAAGTGCGCTTCAGGAAGCGGGCGGTGACATCGACCAGGCCATACAGATACTGCGGAAAAAGGGCCTTGCCACTTTAGCCAGACGCGCCGAACGAGAAACGTCACAGGGGCTGGTTGTGGCTAAGATAAGTGACGATGGCAAAACAGCCGTTCTGGCAACGCTTTGCTGTGAGACCGATTTTGTAGCAAGGAGCGACGATTTTGTCGCCGCAGCCGAAGCCTTGGCCCAGTGTGCGATGGCCTGCTCAGCTCACCAAGGCCCGGAGAACGTTCTGCAGGCCAAACACCAGGGCAGGCAGTTCAAGGATACTCTGGCCGAAACGGCCGGCAAAACGGGCGAGAAAACCGAGGTAGGTGACTACGCAAAATATACGCTGGATGGTCCCGGCCTGATAGGCACGTATGTTCATTTCAACAGCAAGGTCGGGTCAATGGTTCAGATTGAAACCAGCGATGAAGACGTGGCTGCATCGGATGTGCTCAAACGAGCGGCTGCCGATATGGCCATGCACGTTACCGCGGCGAAGCCTTTGGCCTTGGATGAAAGCGGCATCGATGCTGAAACCATCGAGCGTGAGAAGGCTGTTTTTGCCGCGCAGGTCAAAAATAAGCCCCCAGACATGATGGATAAGATAGTCGCAGGCAAGATGAAAAAGTTCTACGTGGAGAATTGTCTTTTGCAGCAGCGATTTGTTAAGGACGACAGCAAATCTGTGGCACAGGTTGTAGATGAGGCTGCCAAACAAGCTGGTGGCCAGGCGAAAATAAAAAGATTTGTCCGGTTCGAAGTCGGATGAGTTATTTGGACCCCGTGTAAAACACGGGGCTAAATATCTATGCGGCGGCTTCACCACCGGTCACAATAATATAAGTTACCATGTGCGAAAATAAATGGCCGCGAGCAAATATAGGCGCGTCTTATTGAAGCTTTCGGGCGAAAGTTTCTGCAGGCCCGGCGAATTTGGAATTGACGGGGCGGCGCTTGAATCGCTTGCCGAAAGGATAGCAGAGATATGTAAGCTTGGGCCGCAGATCGCAGTGGTCGTAGGGGCCGGCAACTTTCTGCGAGGAGAGAGCTTCTCAAAAACCACCCACATACCCAGAAATACCGCTGATTATATGGGGATGCTGGCCACTATTATAAACGCTTGCGCGCTCCAGGAGACGCTGGAAAAGCTCGGCCAGCCGACCAGAGTCCTGAGTGCGATTGAAGTGGCGGCGATGTGTGAGCCGTTTATACGCAGAAAGGCTCTCTGGCACCTCGAGCACAACAGAGTGGTAATACTAGCCGGCGGAACCGGAAATCCTTTCTTTACCACCGATACCTGCGCGGCTCTTAGAGCCTCGGAGCTGGAGGCAAAATTGCTGGTAAAAGCGACGAAGGTCGACGGCGTCTACAGCGAGGACCCGGCGAAAAATCCCCAGGCACAGCTTTTTGAAAATTTGTCTTACGATGATGTTTTGACCAGGAATTTGAGGATCATAGACCACGCTGCTGTGAGCCTTTGCCGGGACAATAACATCCCGATTATCGTGCTGAATATTTTCAAAAGAGGCAATATCGCGAAAGCTCTTTGCGGTGAGCGAGTTGGCACGCTGATTTGCGCAAAATCCTGACCGGAGGTTGAATATGCCGACAAAACAGATGGTGTTAGAGAGCGAATCCAAAATGGAAAAGGCGGTTGAGGTGCTGCACGATGAGTTAAAGACCGTTCGGACCGGAAGGGCTTCCACCGGCCTGGTTGAAAATATAAAGGTGGAATATTACGGAACGCCTACGCCGTTAAGACAATTGGCTACGCTGGCGGCGCCGCAGCCTGATATGATTGTGATAAAGCCGTTTGACCCGGCATCGCTGAAAGAGATCGAAAAGGCGATCAAAAACAGCGACTTGAGCATTGCGCCGATTGTCGAGGGCAAGCTCATCAGGCTCAGCATTCCGCCGCTCAGCGAGGAAAGAAGAAGGCAGCTTGCGCAGCAGGCTAAACAGGTCGGCGAGCAGGCAAAAGTCGGTCTTCGCAACATCCGAAGAGACGCAAATAAGCAGCTGGAAAAGCAGGAAAAAGACAAGCTAATCACAGAAGATGACATGGAAAAAGGGAAAAAACAGATCGATGATATCACAAAAGAGTACACCGACCGGATTGATTCGATGATTAAACATAAATCGGATGAAATAATGCTTGATTGATAAAAACCCCCAAATAAATTTGGGGGCTAAATATCTTGTTTAGCCGTCGCCGGCACGGCGACGGTCAGATAAATTATCCCGGGGGACAAAATAATGCCAGATGAAAAGAATATAAAAATCAAACCCCAACGTAAAATGGGCGTCAGGCTCCTAAAATGGGTCCTGCCGATTGCGGTCGTTCTGATCGTGTCGGCGTTTTTGCTGGTGCCTGTAATTATTTCCAGCGGGGCCGTACGGAGAATCATATTGGCCAAAGTCAACAAGGCCACAAACGGCCGGGCGAACTTTGCCGCTCTCTCTATGGGCTGGTCCAAAGGCATCAAGATCACGGATTTCAGTTTTAACGATAACGCCGGCCAGGCTTCGGTGCAGGTAAAGCAAATCAGTACAAAGCCACATTACGGCTCCATTGTGATGGGCGATTTGTCGTTCGGGCAGACCGTCATTGACCAGCCGCAGGTACAGATAAATCTAAAAGCTGAGCAGCCTGTCCGGACCGCGAGCGTGGTTCCTCCGGCTCAAAAATCGCCTGTGGTCGCTTTGCCGATTAAGGTCATAGACCTTGTGGTCAATAATGGCAGTTTCAAAGTGACCGATCAGCAAAGTAGAACCGTCGCGATTTCGCAGATAAACTCGCAAGTTAGTTTAAGGCCGCTCAATCAGCGCAGCAGCTTCAATATCAGTATGGCAGTGGCGGATGCGGGCAAAGAATCAACGATCAAGGCCGCCGGACAAATCCAGCCCGGCGGCGGCAGCAAGGGCTGGACGCTTAAAGGCACTACGGGCGATTTCATCATAGAGGTCAATGATTTGGACCTCGAATCTCTGGGGCCGATTCTTGAGCTGGCCAAACTCCAGGTTCAGGCCCAAGGTCTGGTTTCTGCCGATGTAAACGCCGTGATAAAAGACGGCGCCTTCGAAAATTTAACTGGGATAGTCAGAGCAAAGAATCTGGATATAGCTGGTCCCCAGCTAAAGGGCGATAGACTAAAGACCAGCCTTTTGGATGTCACCGTGAAATTGAGAAGCCGGCAGCAATTTATAGACATTGAGAAATTGCAGGTAGATAGCGACTGGCTCAGAGCAAAAGCCGGCGGCATGGTTCCTACCACGTTTAAGTCGTGGGGCGACATTTTGGCAGGTAAGTCGGATTATAGCTTGAACGCCGATTTTGAGGTTGATGTCGATAAGGTTCTTTCACAGATGCCGCGTACATTCGGCCTCAAAGAGCAAATGAAGGTAACTTCGGGCAAATTGAGCGGGAATATTCAGGCAAGTCGCGGCAGGCTTGTAGGGCAGGCAAATCTTGCCGGATTGGCCGGCACGGTCGACGGCAAAAAGCTCGCTCTTTCTGAACCGGTCGCCGCCAAACTTCAGATAACCGCCGAGAAGGACAAGTTCAACTTTGATGCCTTCGATGTCACAGCCGCATTTGCCAAAAT
>JAFNGF010000342.1 GCA_017885385.1 Planctomycetota bacterium | reverse complement strand
CACGATTGCGCCGGCCTCGCCGTACGCTCCGAGGGTCTTGCCCGGATAGAAACTGAAACAGCCAACGTCTCCGATAGAACCGGCCCTTCGGCTCTGCTCTCGTCTCGGCGACTCGTCTCGGCGAATCGCTTCGCCGGAGCGGGAAGCGCCAAGCCGCAGCCGGGCAGGGCGGTCCCTTCCGCCCTTATACTCGGCCCCATGAGCCTGGCAGGCATCTTCAATGACGAATAAGCGATGCGCCCGCGCGATCTTCATAATGCGGTCCATATCGGCCATTTGGCCATAAAGATGAACAGGAATTATGCCCTTGGTTTTCGGCGTAATCGCCCCTTCGAGCAGATCAGTGTCCATATTGTAGGTGGTCTCATCGATGTCAACAAATACTGGCTTGGCGCCGCAGAAGCTGATGGCTTCACAAGTAGCGATAAACGTATTGGGCACGGTTATAACCTCATCGCCGGGGCGTACTCCCAATGCCAGAAGTGCCATCCAGAGTGCCGTGGTGCCGCTGCTTACACCCACGGCGAACTTGCACCGGCAGAACGAGGCGAATTCTTTTTCAAATCTCTCTACGAACGGCCCGCCTGCAAACGCCGCACCATCGAACACCTGTCTCAAAGCGACCGATATCTCGTTGTGGATGGAAGCGTACTGCGCTCTAAGGTCGAGAAATGGAACTTTCATCACCCTTACCTTTCTCCTTGGGAATTCTCCTCAATACCCGTGCGGGGTTGCCTGCCACGATGGCATTTGCCGGCACGTCCTTCGTCACCACGCTGCCGGCCCCCACAACGGCATTCTCACCTACCGTTATGCCACATAACAAAGTGGCACTGGAACCAATGGAAGCTCTTTTCTTCACCAAAGTCGGCACACAAACCCAGTCTTGCTCCGTCTGCAGTCTGCCATCCTCGCTGGTTGCGCGGGGGAAAGCATCGTTAATGAAGGTGACATTGTGTCCCACGAACACTTCGTCTTGGATGGTTACGCCCTCGCAGATAAAAGTATGACTGGATATCTTGCAGCTCTTCCCTATCTTTGCGCCTTTTTGAATCTCGACAAATGTCCCAATCTTGGTGTTGTCTCCGATCCGGCATCCATAGAGATTCACAAAGTCGTAGATTTTGACATTCTTGCCAAGCTTTACATCAGGCGCAATCTTCCGCATAGCTACACTCTCATCCCTCACATAAGATGCTTTGTCTTCTCAGCGGGATCGTAGGGTGTGATATTTCGCACCAATTCCTGAACAACGTCGACGAATCGCTGCTTCTCGGCGGCCCAACGGTATTTGCTGTTGCAGATAGAAATCCCTCTGGCAAGTACAGCCCGGACGCGGTTAGGATTGGCGTACACCTCGAAGAGCACATCCGCGAGGCTGTCTGCATTACCTGACTCAAAAAAGTACAGAGACTCGTCATCAAAACAATCGAGGATTGCCTTGGTGCGGGGGACAATCACGGGCTTGCCAAGATATAAGTACTCGAACATTCGGGTCGGTGTGACGTATTCCCAATAGGCACACGCTGCATTGGGGATAAGGCCAACATCCGAAGATTGAATAGCTTCAGCGATTTTTTCAGGCCGTACAAACCCATGGTACCTGACAATTTCCCCAAGATTTTTTTTCTTGACTAGGTCTAAGAGCTCGTTTAGGAAATCACCCTCTCCATAAACCTCAAAAACGAGGTTCGGAATCCTTTCACGTACGCGCTCAATGGCCTCTAAGGCCACGCCTAAACCGTTGCGCTCCGTGATCGTGCCGTGGTACATGAGCACGAAACTGTTCTTCTTAGCTGTCACGTCCGGGTTTGTGTTAGCAGGATTGCTGCCGAAGACAGAATCCTGCGGCAAATTCATAACTATATGGACCTTTGACCTGGGACAACCTCTGCGGATAATTAGTTCGCAACAGGAAGAATTCACCGCCAATACCAAGTCAGAAAATCGGATGCTGCATCGTTCCATCAGGCGGATTAGCCTGATGATGGGATGCGTCGCCTCGACCAGATATTTGGACATATAGACTTCCGGCATAGGATCATGATGATCCAAAATAATTTTGCAGCCACAAAGTCGCGGCAGCAAAGCACTGAACACCAGAGCGTCCGGCATATTATGCACTTGGATGAGGTCATACCGCTTACGCATATAGAGGATGGACAAGGTGAAAAAAGCCAGACAGGTGAAATAGAGATACGCCCAAATGTAACGCACCTTACCGGCCCGTTTGCGCTGACGTGTAAGTCCATAAAGTCGGTAGACCTGTGCCCCGTCTACTATCTCCTTTTCGGCTTCTCCAGTGCCCCGCAGACAAATCACATCTACGCAGTGACCTGCCTCAATCAAAGCCTCGGTCTCACGCCGGACGCGCGGGTCGCTGGGGTAATAGGAAAAAGCAACTACTGCAATTCGAACTGTCACAGAAACGTCTCTCCAGACTTGATTTGGCCTCTCCGACAAAATGAATTTAGAACCACACGTGCAGTCACTAAGTAAATCGCCTACATTTGAATAGTGCCTTTAGTTTGGCCAACTGCTCGCCTCGAAGATACGCGGTGACATCAGCCGGCAAAACGGACCGTTCCCTTCGCAGGAAACTCCAGCAGTAGCCGCTCAATCTGAAAACACCGCCCAGAAGATAAGGTCTTTCTCTAACGCGTGAGAGGCACTTTGCAATCTCAAACAGTGCGTGATAACCTATTCTACGTTCCATCTTGCCTTGACGAAACCTAGCCGATAGAATACTGCCTGTAGCAGTTCCGGTACGTCTCAAATGCAACACCTTAATTTCGGGAAAAGTCCTTACTTGCCACCCGTGCATTCGTGTTTTAATTTCGGCCACCGTATCATAGCCGCCCATACCTATGCAGGTGTGTCCCCCAATCTGCTCATAGCACTCACGGCGGAACATCTGAATCGGCCCGCCAACGCTATCGACAGCCGTGAATATCGGACAGGCCTTATTCCAGTGACAATCGCAAACCAGACCGCCTGCCAGCCCCAATTTCGGATTGGCTTGAAACTTGGCCAATATAGTCTGGTAGTAATTCGGCTCCAGAACCACGTCTGCATCGAGATTGCCGACATAGTCGTATTCGACGCCCTTCAGTTGCTCGTATCCGGTGTTAATCGCCCTTATTGCGGAGCCGAAGTCCCTTGTAGGATCACGGTCTATACGCACCAGCTTGATGAAATCATGCTTTGCTGCGTATTTAGCAACAATGCCATCCGTGCCGTCGGTTGAACCGTCGCTTACGACCACCCACATATCTGGCAAGACGGTCTGCGAGACGACAGATTGTATCGTTTTTTCAATATACGCTTCTTCGTTGTGAGCCGGTGTTATTAAAGCGTACGCCATCCTGCTTTCCTTTGCCGCCGAGACCACGCCGCTCAGGTGCGGCGGGGCCGGTCCTGCTGGCCCTGACGGAGAAAGCTCAGAGGAATCATCCCGTTTTTTCATCTCTGTGGACTCCGTGCCCTCTATGTCTCTTTTTTTGTCGCCTTGCGATTTACTAATTGAGCTGTTGGCTGCAAGGCACGCACGGTCAAGAACGCAAGGCTTGATAGGTCAAACCTTAAGAGCGCAAGAAGTATTTCTTGCGGTCGAGGGTCAACAGATAGAAAAAGAACAGCGGCTGAATGGGGATGAGTCTGACGCCCAATCTGGGCTCAAACAGGCAGGAGAACAAAAATATCACTACGACACTTACGGCGTGCAGGGCTAAATCTGTTGAACATGCGCGGCGAAGCCCAGAGAAACCGACAATCCACCCCAGACTATATGTAAACACTGCCAGAACCGGAATAAGCCCCAGAACACCGGTGTTAAAAAAGACCTCCAGTAACTCGTTATGACAGTGAGAGGGTTGCCACTCCGAATTTGGAGGTTGTCCCATTGTCAATCTGCTGACGCCGTAACCGTGGCCGATAATCGGTGACTCCAACGATTTGCCAAAAGCATGCTGCCAAATGAGAGTACGTCCGGTAAAGGTCGTTAACCCCGCTCTCGTTTGTCCCCTCCTGGCATACTCAACTATGTCATTTGCCCAGCTTTGGTTCAGACACACGGTCAATAGGAAAAACGTCGATAAAGCACCTACCCCAGCCGAAACCGTCACCCATCGCTTCAGATAGTCCCTGCTTGCAAACAGCAGATACACCAGACCGCCAAGTAGAAACGCAACAACCGAAACCCGGCTTCTGGCCCCGATAATCACATAGACCAAGAAAGCTCTCAAAAGCCACACGAGAATTGTATGCCTTGTTCTTTTCTTGCTGAAAGATAGCCAGAAGACAAGTGTCGCCAACGAGCTAAGCTCATTGGCGTGAGTAACACCCATGCCAATTCTGATAACTTCGCCGGGAGGCGCCATCTCAGGAAAAATAAGACTGGTAACGGTGTCCTTTATTATCAGCACCACAACCGTGAAAAACCACACCTTTTCTATCGTTTCCAATTCAGCCAAATTTCGTGCACTATACGTAAGTCCGATCATCAGCACACACGCGCCTAAAAGCAGAATAAAGTACCCAACTACGGTGACCGGATAGGGCGAGGTCACGGCTGAANNCAGGCCAACAGCCGTGCCAGGACCAACCAGTCTAATGTGGGAACTGCGACCTCGGCGCGGATGCGAAAATACGTGCCGTGAAAAACAAGAACGCTTATGAATACGAAAAGAGCGAACTTGTGCAGCATTCCGCGATTACCAGGATGATGCAGGGCGTAAGTTTTCATTCAAGTCTATACCTGATGCAGTCCAGGAATTAGCTTTCTGATAGCGATTTTTTCGTCGTTGTGGAAGAACTGAAACCCAAACAGGATCAACACACCCGCCAGAGCCGCCAATAGGCTTATCAGGATAAACATCACCGTGCTGGCGTCTCTGATAAACAGGAACACAAAGAAGAACAACGTCAATAAAGCAGCAGCCACTCCTATCCTCTTCCATTCGACGGGCATAGGGAACATTTTTCTGCCGAGAACAAATAATGCCGTACCAACTAACAGATATGTGACATCGAACGCGATAACCGCCCCGCACCAGCTCATCGGGGGGATTAGCACGCGATTTAATAGTAGAGAAATAATTGCGCCTATAGTCATGGTCAGACCCACCAGGCGAGTTTTTTGCACGGCTATAATAAGAGTACCACCAAAATAGTACATCCCAGTAAAAGCCATTCCGGGAACAAGCAGGAGAATTACTATAAATGCCGGGGCATATTCTGGAGGTGCAATAAGCGGCAGCAATACACGTGAGCCAGCAACAAGAGCAAACGATGTGAGCGTTGCGCCAAGTATCAGGTAAGTAAGCAGCCGCGAGAGTTTCTCCTTGATGTCTGTGCTATTCAAACCGGCAAAGAGATATGGCTCAAAAGCTAACGAAAACGGATATATCAGGACAACGGTCATCAAGCTGGCCAATTTCCAGCCGAACTCATATATCGCAACTGCCTCCAGGCCGGCAAAATAGCTCAGCATATACACGCCCACTGCGCCTATAGCCGTATGGCCCGCCATTGAAAAAACAAGGGGAAAGCCAAACCTGAGAAGCCTCGGCATCAAAGCAAATGAAATCCCAACGCCCGTTTTCCGCAGCACATCACACGATACAAAAAGCAGGCCCGCCCCGTAGGTCAATATGTAAGCCAGCAGCACGCCCCTTATGCCCAGGCTCAATACACGCAGTAATATAAAATTGGCAGCAACAAGTGTGAAAGCAAGCAAGATACCCACAATCGAAAACCTAAGGGCCTGGTTCTGAACTCGATAGTAAGACATGACGAGGGTGCTCAGCGATTCCATCAGAACCACACAGCAAGCCATAACTATGTAGAGGCGAACATCGTTAGTGTGCAGGATACCGCGAAAAAAGGGCGGAAGAAGCGCGAGCGAAATGCCGGTCAACGCCAGCCCCGCCAGCAGATTCAGCATAGCACAACTGCCCACCAAGACACCGGCTCGGCTGTTTTCTTCATACTCTTTAGTGAAACGCACCAGGCAGGTCTGCATACCAAGGTTTGCAAAGATCAACATAAGCTGAATCGACACAAGCAAGGTTGCCAGCAGACCATAATCACTCACGGTCAGGAAATGAGTATAAATCGGCAGAAGCACAAAGGAGGCCCCTCGCAATCCGAGATTGCCGACTGCGTAAATGATTGTGTTTTTCCCAAATGATTTAAGACTCATATTGAAACCAAGCCCGTTTGCTCAGATACTATTCTGCGAAGCGCTGCGAAGTACGAGAAGCTGGGTTGATACAGCAAGAATTGGTTGACCACAAGACTGTAAAGCAGATGCAGGCAGCGGACTCGTGCGAGGCTGTGTATTAATCCGCCCGCCCCCCCCTGGGCNNTGCCCCTGCGAAAGCAGGGGTATGGCGGATTAAGCACCAGGCGGCCTTAGGCCCTGTCCGTATGCGTAAGGCGCCAGCGGTTTGGCAATCTCCACCCTGCCGCCACCATTTTTCAATGACTCCGAGGCGGCCTCAAGAATCCGAACTACCTCCAGGCCTTCCAGGCCGCTTGACTCAGGCTTTGCCCCGGTTTTGATGCAGTTAACAAAATGCTGGCACTGCACTCTCAGCGGTTCGACCTGCTGCAGGTAAGGCGAATATACATCCCCGTAATAGTATGAGTACTGAAAGTCTCCGAACGTGTCGTAGTGAGGCGGCACTTCCACTCGTTTGTCGTATATCTTTATTTTTTCCATCGACTTTAGATCGTCGTAAACCAGCATTCTCTTTTTACCGACAAAAATTGTCTCACGAACTTTGTTAGGATCCAGCCAACTGCTCTGGATGGTGGCAAAAGTGCCATTAGCGAAATTCAGTGTCATATTGGTCACATCCTCGATCCCACTGACAACATGAGACTTGCCCTGACAGTTGACACAGACAGGGTCTTCACCAAGCACATAGAGAATAATCGAGATGTCATGGGGCGCAAGGTCCCAGGCTACGTTTATGTCTTTCTGAAACAAGCCCAAGTTCAGTCGGCGCGAACAAATGTACTGAATCTCCCCCAGCTCTCCGGACTCAACGATCTCTTTGATTTTCCTGACAGGGGCTGAGTAAATAAAGGTGTGTCCGACCATAAGCGTCAGCTTTTGTTTTTCAGCCAGTCCTATCAGCTCCCGGCACTGCTCTGCGGAGCAGGCCATGGGCTTCTCGACCAGGACGTGTTTGCCCGCTTGCAGGCTTTTCTTGGTCATCTCGAAGTGAAGGCGAACGGGCGTAGCTATTACGATTGCGTCGATATGTGCATCTTCAAGCAGATTGTCAAATTCGGTAGTAGTCTGCGCCTCCGGATAGAGCTTCTTCATATGAGCCAGCCGATCTGCATCGATATCGCAGACCAGTTTTATCTTGCACTCAGAAAGGGTGCCGAGATTGCGGATGAGATTCGGCCCCCAGTACCCACAGCCTACTACGCCAAGACTAAGCATTTTTCACGATCAATTCAGTCACCGACTGTTTCTCCTGCAGGCTATCTCTGACCTGGGAGAGAACAGCGGACGGTGTCTTTAGTAGGATACTCACATCTAAACAAAATGACCGTTCTCTAAGGTACTTAATGTCCAGCCGCACCATCTGGTTGAAGGTAAGCCGGTTCTTGCCATTGACCTGCCAAAGACCGGTGACGCCTGGGACGGTATCCAGGCGTCGATAGTGCCAGGCCGAGTAGACTTGCACCTCATAGTCAATAGCCGGACGCGGACCGACCAAACTCATTTGGCCGCGAAGGACATTGATCAACTGCGGCAGCTCGTCTAAACAGGTTTTGCGAAGTATCTTGCCAAACGGTATGATTCGCGGGTCGTCATCAAGTTTGGTCATGGGTTTGCCAAAAGCCGCACCATTCTCCGCGGAACCGTTGATCAGCTTAGTGATGTACTCTTTGTGGTTTGAAGAATCGCAGTTGACCTTCATGGTGCGGAATTTCCACATGGTAAACGGCTTGCCCATGTATCCGACTCTGTTTTGCTTGAAGAAGACCGGGCCTCGGGACACGCTCTTAATGATCACAGATACAAGAAAAATAAAGGGCGACAAGAGGATAAGGCCACCTGCCGCCACCACAATGTCCATAGCCCGTTTCCAGACTGGCAAAGGCCGGTCGTTCGACCCAGAGGCTCTCGACGGGCCGGAAAATGACCGGGGCGTAGGGTATCGCAGCCTCTGCATACCATTTGCGGCGTTGGCGGTATGCACAGCATACCCTACTGATTCTGATACCCCTCGTTCGACCCAGAGGCTCTCGACGGGCCAGCCCGGCAAGATGTCCGCAAAATAGTATTGGCGCCCGTTACCATTATCGTCGGAGAACCATTTCGACGGATAGGTATAGACGCTCCAGTCCGGCACCACACCTGCGACACTACAAGCTCTGCAGACATCAGCGGCTAAACGTCGAGCACCAGCATCAGGCGTGCACGGCAGAACAACACCCAGGTATGGGCCGTCCAATCCAGTCTTCGCAGCCGCTTCGGCGCAGTTCGCCCACCCGACTTCGTCGGTAGAGCGTGTGCGGGCAACGAGTGCGTCCGCCAGATCCTCTAACCGTGCAGACCCCGCACCATTTACGCTGAAAAGCAGAAGTGAAAACTCGTGTTGGCTGCGGCTTGCTCGTTCCTGCTCCTCACGCAGTATCCTGTGAAACTGCTCAACCGAACAAATGCCGCGCACTCCGTTCTGTTGAAAAACGCCCGATGGCCCAAGGCGTCCACATAGCCTTGACTCTTTCACCACCTCTTACCTCCTCCGGCCCCCAATCGCCTGTACCCTTATCCTCCTGCCGGCCGCTAAGGCCTTTACAGGGCTTTTCTTAATTCCCCTCCCAGCCTACTCCGCCATAGAAGCTATGGCTGCGAAGGCTGTATCTTGCATTTATTGTAGACGCCCCGGCGCCTTCTGTCAAGGTATTTCTCAGATCACCTTAGATTTTTAGATTATCTCAAAACCGCGTTTTTCTGCCAATATAGCAGGTACCCGCCCATCACAGCCTGTGGTACAGCCAGCCCGGGATACGGAACCGCCTCTTATTGATGACAACTCCAAGGACGTTGGCTTTTGACTCGACCAGCTGCTCTTTAACACGTTGCACAACTTCGCGGCGGGAACGCTCCGCCTCGACAACCAGAACAACGCCATCGCAAAGACTCGCTAAGCGAACCGCCCAACTCGCCTTGTTTACAGCCGGCAGGTCAATCACAATGAAACGGTAGTTCTTTTTTGCCGAATCAAGCAGCCTGGCCAGTCCGCCGGAGCTAAAGATCTCTGAAGGATCGCCGTTTGGAGCACCGGCCGAGAGTATGTCAAGATTCTGTACAGGCGAAGGGCAAATCGCATCCCTAGCAGCTTCGCCGTCTTTTAGAAGGTCAGCCAGGCCGGGCGCAAGTTTTGTCCTGAATATACGATGCATTGAGGGATGGCCAAGGTCTGCGTCGATAAGCAGCACGTGTCCGTCGCCGGGCCGTGCCAGCGCCGCAGCAACGTTTGCAGCAACTGTGCTGACGCCCTCACCTGGGTGCGAGCCTGTAACAGCCAACACCCGCGGCGTTTCTCCGGCACCCGCGGACTGCAGCAGCAGCCGCTCTCTAAAAGCATTGTACTGCTCTCTTACCCTGGCAGGAACCGCCCACTTTTTGGCTTTCTTGCCCCACCACCCCGCCGGACGAACGCGGTCGGCGTGTACGCGGGGAATGGAAGCAAGTGTCGGCAGCTGCAGTCTCTCCTCCGCCTCCTCAGGGGTCTTGATCGAGTGATCTAAGTATGCACATACAAATACAAGCCCAACCCCGCCGAATACGCCCAGCAGCAGTCCCAGAAGCAGCTGGAGCACCTTCTGCGGTCGACACGGCTTTATAGGAATTGCAGCCGGCTGCACCACACTGATGTTGGAGATTCTGCCGGTCTGCAAAGCCTGATCGATACGGGCCTGTTCGAGGTTGCCTGAGTATTTGCGATAATTCGCCTCTTGAATCTCTATCTCCCGCATCGACGCCTTGATTTTGATACCGCTGTCATTCAGCGTCCTAAGCTCGGCCTTTGCGTATGCCAATCGTGCCTTCAGGGCGTCGACCTCAGCCTGGTGAGATGAAAGAGCCGCCTGCTCGGTAAGCAATGCCACCTCAATTTGCTGGTGGGCAACATTCAACCCGTTGGTGACCTGTGTCCGAGCCGGCTGTTCTTTGCTCAGCAGCTCCTGCGCCTCGGCAATCTGCCTGCGGACCTCCTGTAGCTGCCGACTTTCGTCGGTGTACTTGGACGCAAGGTCCTGCTCTCTGAGCTCCAGAGCGTAAAGCCTGTCGCGCATCAGATCAACTGCGTAATTGCCGAACCCTGTCGTAGAGGCTAGCACAACCGTCTGGGGCGTGCCGGCGAGGGTCTGCCGCAATGACTGGACTCTGGCCTGCGACGATGCCAATTCAGCCTCTGCGCGATCTATTTCAGTCTCGAGTGTCCCTGTGTGCTCCAGAATGACTCGCTGCTGCTCTTCCAGCGAAGAAATGCCGGTCTTGTTCTTCAAGTCCTGAAGGTCGTTCTCGAACTGCGCCACTCTGGCTCGTAAATGCTCAGTCTGCTGGGTGAAAAATGGGTAAGAACCAGGCGTCTGGTGCACGGTAATATGTTTTTCCAGATACAGCTCAATGAGCTTGGCCAGCACCTGCTGAGCCAGCTTCGGATTGGTTGCCTCATAAGACACGCCGATGATGCTGCTGTCTTTGGAGGTCCCAATGTCCAGGTTCTTCATAACCGTGAGCACGGCCTTGTCACGGTCCGCTACCGGTACTATAACATCGTGCTTCACCAGAAAGTCGCGCAGCTTCTTCACTACAGCGCCGGCCTTCTGCTTAACCACCTCGATTCGCTCACGAGCCCGAGACTCGGCAGCAGGCTCTTTTGCAGGACGTTTAAGAATTGCTTCCGGCCCAACGGAGTCAACAACCTTCTCGGCAATCTCCCTGCTTCTGAGGATTTCCAGCTCTGCCTGAACCTCGCTTTCGCGAGATTGAGTGATCGGAATAATCGTGCCTGTCGTTGCAGTCGGGTCCAGCGTCACACTCTCACGCCCAAGCCGAACCATGAGCGAGGCTTGCGAACGATAGATTTCAGCACGGCAGAATGTAACGACTGCCACACAAGCCACGACAGCGAGGAAAAACAGAATCAGTTTCCATTTGTGCCGGAAGAAGATGTAATACAGGTCCCGTAAGGATGTCTCTCTGGGCCTTTCTTCAGCTTGTACCATTTGGTCTGACATATACTTTCACCCTCAAAATTAGCGATACGTACCTACACCAACTGTGCTCTTTCCCAGCGATCGCGTGAAGACAAAGCGGGTATCTGGGATGAGCTTATTAATATGCTGGTCGACCCACTGATTAACCTCGACAATTTTGGTTCGAGGCACATATACAATGTCCTGCGGCTCCAAGAAGAACGGCTCGGTATCTTCGCCCTTAATCGCATCCTTCAAGTCAAGCTTGTAGGCATATCGATCGCCATCCTTGTGACGGATCACAACCACGTTCCGAACCTCCGCTTCTTCCATATTGAACCCACCGGCCTGCATGATGGCTTCCAGCACCGTCGTCTTCGCAGGTGTCTGGATAACCCCAGGCGTTAACACTGCGCCCCCGACAAACACACGCTGGTTATGGAATGACTGAACCACAACAGCGACCTCGGGGTTCTTCAAATGCGATTCGTAGAGTCTCAATAGGCCCTGTTGAAGCTCACCGGGAGTCCTTCCTTGAACGCTGACCTCGCCTACGAGCTGAAGGGCAATCCTGCCGTCAGGCCGAACCATCTGAGTGACATCCAGCTCGGGCGTGTAAAAGAACTTGACTTGCACAACATCGCCAGGCTGCAGAGTAACACGCGGCTGCCCAACTGTCTTAGGCTGCGATGGTGCGGACTGCCTTGCTGCGGACATATTGTTCCATTGCGAACGAGAAATTCCCGCTGACACCGGTTCCACATCGTACATCCACGGGCTGCCCAACGGTTTGCCCAACGGACTGCCCAATGGATCAGCTAACGAGGCCGCAGTGCCAGGCTCGAAAGCTTCGGGCACGGGGCGAACTACCTGCACTTTAGGTTCCCATTGATCGGTTGATTGGCCCTGAAGCATCTGCTGTCGGATTATGCGAGCCCGATCAAGTTCTTGCCTGGTGAGGCTTTTCAGACTCTCATGGCTTTGCATCGAGTCCGGCTGTCCCTGACAGCCCAAGAGGACCGCGGTCAGCACGGCTGATGTAATGAGCATCGTCAGTTTTCTTAGCATAGTTCTACGATAACATTCCATCACTCTATCTCCCCCAACTACTGAATTCTTGACTTCCCTGCGGGAGAAAGCTCCCGCACACGAATTTCACTTACCACTGTGCCCTTGCGCTACGTGCCAAACATGTAAACCACTTGGGCAAGTTGTACCACTCTGCCTATGTTAGCTGCTTTCAGACTCCGTCCCCGTGGGCTACAGCCTGCGGGATTCATCCAAATTGTCCCCCACAACCGTGGCTGTGTGCGCCTCTCGAAGACTGTCCCAGTCTTTCGATGTCAAATACTACCTAACGCCGCCATCATTGTGGCGCTTCCAACAGCCTACCCCACGTGTACCTTGCCCTTCTCCGTGGATGTTAGAGCTGCCTATCTGTGATGCCTCTGTCTAATTCCCCCGGATGTTACGCTACATTATATCATTTGGAGCTAAAAGGTCAAGTAAAAACAGGCAAGCTGGGAAGGCAAGAGAACTAAACTATCGAGCGCTCAAGATAAAACGCGCAAAAGCGGAGGATTATAGGAGCCTCAATAGGACACTTTGGTGGCTAATAGGCAAAAATGAATTCGCTGGTCTATCGGCGCGAGCTTCACTGCGGGCAGCAGAGCCGAAAACGCGCCCATTGACAAGCACACGCGATGCCCGTCAGGACCGGCTCTGCCGGGCCTGAACGGCGGCCAAGCCCGCATGGATTGCTACTCTACAGTGGAAACAAATGACAATACGCTCTCTGCGACGTAGTTTTTCATATCATCGGTAAGCTCTGGATAGATTGGAAGGGCCAGAACTTCCTTGGCTGCTCTCTCTGACTCAGGGAAGTCGCCCTGCCTGTGGCCCAGATAGCTGAAACATTCCTGAAGGTGCATCGGATGCGGATAATAGACTTCGCAGCCGACGCCTTTTTGTTTCAGGCAGGCAATCAGCTCGTCACGTTTGGGCACCCTGATTACGTATTGATTGAATATGCTTGCGCAATCCGGGCTGATGTACGGCGTCTGCACTACTTCATTCTGTCGAAAAACCTCATCATAGAATGCGGCATTCCGCCGGCGAGCTTCCGACCACCGGTCCAAGTGCGGCAGTTTAACCAGAAGAACTGCAGCCTGGACCGGGTCGAGGCGGAAGTTGCCGCCAATGATTTTGTGATAGTATTTGGGATTAGCACCGTGGTTGCGCATTATCTTGAGCCTGTTGTACAGGTCCTTATCGTTGGTGACAACCATCCCGCCATCACCGGCGGCGCCAAGGTTCTTACTGGGAAAGAAGCTAAAACAGCCGGCTCTGCCGATACTCCCTGCCTTCCTACCCTTATAAGTGCTGGTGATTGACTGGGCAGCATCCTCAATGACTGCGAGATTGTATCTGTTGGCCAGCTGCATAATTGGGCCCATATCAGCCATCTGGCCGAATAGGTGCACCGGCATAATCGCCCTTGTCTTTTTGGTGATTGCCCGCTCAATAAGACCGGAATCTATGTTGTAGGTCTTGGGGTCGATATCCACAAAGACGGGCTTGGCTCCTACCCGGGCGATGCAGCCAACGGTGGCAAAGAAAGTAAACGGCGTAGTAATTACTTCGTCACCGGCAGCAATATCCAAGCTCATCAGGCTGTTCAAGATAGCATCCGTACCACTTGAAGTGCCCACCGCATATTTACAGTCACTTATGGCGGCTATTTTCTCTTCCAGCTCGGCTACTTTCGGTCCACCTATACACTGCTGAGATTCCAGCACTTCTGAGACCGCCGCTAAAACTTCGTTTTTTATGGCTGCGTACTGTGCTTTCAAATCCAATAGAGGCACCTGCATTTTGTTTCTCCCCTTGTTGTCACGATGGCTGCTTTTTTGCCGCAACGTCACGATAAAAGACCCTGCCAACTGCTTGTTCCAGCGGCAACGGAGCATCCTCATCCAAATCCAGGCATTTGACCACGCCTGGCTCAACTTCTTTGTAGCGATAGCCGCTCTCGTGACAAACCATAATACCCTCGGCATTTGGCTGCCGTAGCGGAATGCCGTGCCGACTCACCCAGCCGGTTTGCTTGGCAGGAACACCTTTTACTAAAGCGTAGTCTGGGACATTCTTGGTAACTACCGCACCTGCTGAGACAAACGAATATCGGCCAAGCTCGACCCCACAGACAATAGTCGAATTCGCCCCAACGGTCGCCCCCCGCCGGATAACCGTTTTCTCGTAAAGGTCGTGACGTACAATCTGCGACCGTGGGTTTGTGACATTCGTCAGGACACAACTTGGTCCAAGAAAAACATCATCTTCAATAACTGCCCCTGTGTAAATCGAAACGTTGTTTTGGACCTTGACGTTATTGCCGACGACTACGCCGCCGGCAACAAACACATTCTGGCCAAGAATACAGTTCTCTCCAATCTTGGCGTCTTTCATCACGTGCGAGAAGTGCCAGATCTTCGTACCTTTTCCGATTTGGCAGCCCTCATCCACCAAGGCGGTGCGATGAGCAAAATACGGTTTCTCTTCAGCCGCTGTCACGGACTTAGTGACGGTAACGACTCGGTTAGTCTCCATAGACTCCTGGCACTGCCGCAGTATCTTGAGCACCTGCAGTCCCTCTTTTCCATCACTGCGAGGCTGTTTTCGCGACCGGATGCACTCCAGGAAGTGCTCACATTCGGCCTGGAGCGGCTCTTTCATCTCGATCGGCATGGGCTCGGCCTCCGCTTTAACCGCTACCGGAATTCTGTCTTTCCAGCTTATCTTGTGCGGGTAGAGGACCAATTTGTCATCTGCCGTATCGTCGAAAACGGCCATCTTGTCAGAGCCTACCACCACCAGCCGCTGTTCCTTAAATGGATGAAGCCAGCTAACGAAAATGTGAGCCTGGACGCCGCTCGGGAATACGAACTGGCTCATCGTGACATCGGCGATGCTTTGATGAAGATAGTTGGCGCCGTGGCAGGACACAGCGCGTGGCTCCTCCTTAAGAAGAGCCAGCATGACAGAGATGTCATGTGGTGCAAAGCTCCAAAGAATGTTCTCCTCGGTGCGGATCTTGCCGATGTTGAGCCGGTTCGAGTATAAGTATTGAATCTTGCCGAGCTCTCCGTTACTGATAAGCTCACAGCATTTGATTACAGCCGGGTGGTATAGCAAAATGTGGCCGACCATTAGTATTCTGCCATTCTTCTCTGCCAGGCCAACCAATTCCTCCCCCTGCCACACCTGCAAAGCCAGAGGCTTTTCCACAAAGACGTCTTTTCCCGCCTGCAGCGCAACCTTGGCGACTTCATAGTGAGTGACAGCAGGTGTAGCAACGGCAACAGCCTTTATCTGATCATCCGCGAGCACTGAGTCCAGCGAGGACGTGAAAGCTACATCCGGATACTGCGCCTTTGCCCATGGTTCTCTGGTCGGATCGGTGTCGCAAATCACACGTAGGCCGCCAAGGGCGTAAAAGTTCCTTACAAGATTCTTGCCCCAATAGCCTGAGCCTATAACCGCAACGTTCTTAGTGTATTGCAGGTTCTCCGGAGTTTGTCCACTCATAATCTGGATCCTCGACAGAACTACTTAGCCATCGGTTCAAAACGTACGCTTCTATCGGCTATCTCAGTGCACCACTTTCTGCCGGATAAAGTGCGGCTGCCCGAACCCGGCCGTCTTTATCAGGCAAAAACTCCAATATCCTATCTGTCATATCGGCTGCTGCGGTTCGCACCGAGTTCTCCAGAACCGAGCTTATCTGCACCTGCGCCACGTATCGAGCCGGGTCCCGGGCAAGATTTGGCCTTCGCCCCAACGGCCCAGAGAAATCATCCTCATCAGCGGTAATTTGCCCATTCAGTATGTAAAAGTTCAACACGACTATTTGCTCGTATGCTGGGGCCGGCTTACGGAACCGATTTACCAGACAATCAACCTGCCGACCGGCCCGAGATATGAACTGCGACCGCTCGACACTATCGTGAATCCAGCCATGTGCCGGATAGCAGACGCCGGGCCGATGGCCCAGTATTCCACCCGGCCGCGAGGAACAATATACAATGTAAACATCAGCCCAGATGTTCCTCTCGCTGCTGATGTATCTTCGACTCAGAAAGTCATCGGCAAAGTTCCTTTCCATGTATTCCCGGGTAGTGGTCCCGATAGTCAGATCTGTGCCACTCCAATAGTCGATTCGGTTCGGAAAAAAACTCAGTGGGACAGGCAAGGCTATGGGGGCCTTAACCACAAGGTTCAGGTGAGATGCCACCACGCGGTAGATTACGCCCGAGGCTATCAAAAGCACGATAGCCAGGATCCAGGCCTGCCAGAGTTTCATTGTCCCCGGCAACGCGGACGTCAAAAAGCTCCGTTTGGCCGTTTGTTGCCACGATCCTTGTTTATTCTTGCACGCCAACAGCTATGCCCTCAGAGCACCGCTTCAAAAGGCCGCACTATACAGCCAGCCATATAGAGGTTCTGCTTGGTGCTGCCTACCACAAGTCGACTGGATTCTTCTGCCTATGTAGGTGCACTATTGGTAAAAATCCTATATGGTTATACTCCGCGTGTCAACCGCGGATTTGCGCGCTTAACTCCACTGCCCAGGCCAATTGCGTCCAGCCTGCGCTGTCCAAGAACCAATAGCTAATCTTGTGACAATCTGACACAGGTAAGCCTTCCAGCCTCCCCGGACAACGTCGCCCTATCTGGGTGTTCGGCCAGACACAAACATCGCTTACCAGGCCGCTCAATGCTACTTGGCGGAAAAAAGCCGGATTCTGAAGTTTTTCGGCCATATTCGTAGGCAAATTTCGCGAAAAGCCAAGAAATTGGCAGATTTACAAGAGGATGTTGGTAGCAGGCAAATTGACGTCAGAATTCGGCGACCAACTGATAAGAATAGAAAAAATGGGGCAAGTCACAAAAATTCGGTCATTTTCTCTATTTTACTATTGACGTAGGACAGAGAAACTGGTAAATTTAGGAAGATTGTCGGACGGCATCGGCGGATATTCGCCTATGCTCCGAGGAGGTGCCAGCGTTTTTGTGGCTGGACCACGATTGGGTGGAAAGTAAAGAGAGGTAAGACTAAGGAGGGGCGGGAGCGCGCTCAACTTGGTTCCGCTCGAACCTCCCAGTAAGTGCGGTTATTTGAATGCAGAGAACTTGAAGCACATCAGGCAGTTGTCGTCGAAGGAGGAGGCAGCACGACAACAAAGAGGAAGGTGGATCGCCTCAAAGGAACGGATTCAGAAGATAGTCAGTTGCTTGTGCGGTTGTTAGAAGAGAGGTAGGGTATGAAGAAGAGTGTGTTGTTAGGTATTGTAGCAGTGGTTCTGTTTGCGCTGCCAGCACTGGCCGGAGAGAAGAAAATTGAGGGCTGGCAAGGCTACTGGACTTGGTTCGCACAACCCGTCAAGGATTTCCCCATCAAAATGAAGATACCGTGGTTCATTGACATCACGAATCAAGAAGGGTGGGAAATTCAACTCGAGCAGGTGGAGTGCGCAGCGCTTGGCCCCGCGTACATTGCAGAGTGGCCTTGTTTCAGAGGATCCAGGGACCTTATAGTAGCGGTCAACTTCAATTGCACACTGCTGTGCGGAATAAACAAAACCTATCTGGCCGGGAATTGGGGCTGCTCGATGAATCCTGAGGATATTGACATATGTTCTCGCCAGGCGGTGCGCTCAATAGGTCCGGTTTCCACAGCTTCACACAAACCGTGCTGGTTCCTCCGGGCATGTCAATATCCTCAGGATTCATCGAGCAGCCCCAATTCCCGGCCAGATAGGTTTTGTTTATTCCGCACAGCAGTGTGCAATTGAAGTTGACCGCTACTATAAGGTCCCTGGATCCTCTGAAACAAGGCCACTCTGCAATGTACGCGGGGCCAAGC